>CAMGRE010000193.1 GCA_946061355.1 uncultured bacterium
CCGGTAAAAGCCCATTTGCAATATAGCCGATCCTGCAAGGACCGGTTGTATGGGAACTGGAGCCCGGCTGCATGACCGGGCCAAAAACATCATTAAAAAAGTCAGGATAATAACGAATCCCCATTTTAAACCCTCTTTGAATACGGAACGAGATAATCGTCGAGTTCAATCTGAAGTGTTTTGTTGATCAGATTGGTTGCAATCATAATCGTGGCAAAAGCGGTGATAGCCACAATCTGCTCTTCGTTCCAGAAGGATTTTAACCGGTCAAAAATCGCCGGATCAATGTTGTTTGCGTCTGCTACAATACTTCTTCCATAATCGATCAGAACCTGTTCCTGAGGCGTGAATGAGAAGTTCGAAAAATCAATCCCTTCTTCATCCAGTATTTTCTTAAAAAATACGCTGCAGAGCAGACAGTCATTCTCCGTGGAGATCGCATAACAGAAGAAATTCACAGCGCGTTCTCCGAGGAAGGCCTCTATCGTCTCCTCAAGCGGAAACCATTCCATAAGCGCATGATAAGCCGGAAGAGAATGCAGAAGCGTCAACTTCATATTCGTGATTTTTCCATGATCCCGGATCTGCTCGTCAATTGCCTGCTTTACTTCCGCAGATGCGGTCTCGTATTCTACCTTTGATAAGTATGCCATATTTTTTCCTCCATTAAATTGAGCAGATTTCTGCAAAGCACAAGATAACGTTTAAAATCCGATTCGGTTATCTCCCGCTAAATCACATAGGTAAATCTTTGCAGATAACGCTGCAAAAACTGTTTTGTCCGTTCCTCTTTCGGATTTTGAAAAACCTCTTTCGGATCACCGTACTCGAGGATCTGTCCGTCATCCATAAATGCAACACGGTCTGCCACATCCCTCGCAAAGTCCATCTCATGCGTAACGACAAGCATCGTGACATTTTCCTCCGATACTTTCCGGATTACCTGAAGCACCTCGCCGACAAGCTCCGGGTCAAGCGCGGAAGTAGGCTCATCAAATAAAATGATCTTCGGATTCAGGGCAAGCGCACGGGCGATGCCGACGCGCTGTTTCTGTCCGCCGGAAAGCGCGGTCGGATAATAATTTGCGCGATCCGCCATGCCGACTTTGTCCAGATATCTCCTTGCGATCTCATTTGCTTCCTCCCTGTTTTTCTTTTGAACTACGAGAAGGCCTTCCGTCACATTCTCCAGAGCCGTTTTATTTGCAAACAAACCAAAATTCTGGAATACCATTGCTGTTTTGGTACGGACCTGTTTGCGGACGGAATGGTTAATATGCTCGGCATCAAACTGATAATCGCCAATGCGGATCGTTCCTGTATCCGGAGTCTCCAGCAGATTGATACATCGGAGCAGCGTCGATTTGCCTGAGCCGCTTGATCCGATCAGGGCAACCGTCTGCCCTTCTTCCACCGTAAGATCAATTCCCTTTAATACCTGTGTCTTTTTATTAAATGTTTTTGTCACGCCATGCAATTCGATCATTTTGTAACTCCCTTCTCTGACTTGCTCACATGTTTTTCCAAAAGAGCAACAAGACGCTCGAAGATCAGGCAGAGGCCCCAGTAAATCAGAGCTGCATCAATATATGCTTCAAAAAAGCGGGATGCCCTCCCTGCTTCAATCTTCGCCTGTCCCATAATTTCCGGGACGGCTGCGGTAAAAGCAAGGGAGGTATCCTTCATCAGTCCGATAAAAAAATTAGCAAAGACCGGAAGTCCTACTTTGACAGCCTGTGGAAGCACGATCCGAATCATGGCGCTCCATGTTGACATACCGATGGAATAGGCAGCCTCTAACTGCCCTTTGTCTATCGCCAGGATAGAAGCGCGGATTGACTCTGTCAGATATGCACCGGCATTGATGGAAAAAGCGATCAGCATGAATACAACAGCCGGAATCCATGAAATATCGTAGTTTGTACCGAATCTCGCGTTTATCACCCGGACCAGGATCGGAATCGCGTAGTAGATCAGCAGAATCTGAACGATCAGCGGCGTTCCGCGGATAAAGGACACATAAACTGCCGTAATCTGTCTCAGTACGGGCACACGGTATATCTTGGCAAAGGCACCGATCAGGCCCAGAACACATCCGACAAAGAAGGCGACTACCGCAATCAGCAGCGTATAAGGAATGCCTTTCAAAATATCCGGTATGATTTCAATCATAAATTGTGGATCAAAAATCTTTCCCATTTTTCCCCATTTCTTTCCTGTTACTTGTTATCAGAGAGCATTGTCTGCGGTGTGTAATCTGAGCCGAACCATTCAACGGATAATCCGGAAAGTTCACCGCTCTCGATGAGCTGCCCCAGAGCTGCGTCAATACGGTCACGCAGATCTTTTCCGGTGTCATCCTGCTTGAAGATAAAGAAAACAGGTGTGGTTGAGAACGGCTCGCCGACCGGCTGCACATCAAGTCCCTGCAGTTTTGCTTTGCTGACTGCTACAGCAGGATCATTTGCGGTTGCATCAATTCTTCCGTTTACGATATCCTGCAAGATTGTTGTAACATCTTCTTCGTAATATACGATCTCGAGAATATTGCCGTTTGCTTCATTCCATTTTTCCACATCAATGTTATGTGCATCGCCGACAGTAAGACCGATTTTCTTTCCCTGCAGATCTTCCAGAGAATTGATATCATCTCTGCCGCCTTTTACGATCAGTTGGTTCACAGCTGTGTGATAAGAGTTTTCCGTCAGGTAATATTTTTCTCTTCTTTCATCTGTACCTGAAATCTGGTTTGCAAGCATCTGGAACTTGTCGGAATCAAGTCCGGGGAACAGGGAATCCCAAGGACCGGAAGTAAATTCAAAATGAAGTGACGGATCGATCTCTTCGATCTTCCTGACAACCTCAATGTCATATCCCGTCAGATTATCATCTTCATCGTAATAGCTGAACGGGCTGTATGTACCCATTGTTCCGACCTGTACCACTGTGACTTCTGCGGAATCGGTCGTGGTTTCCGCTTCTTCCTGTGTATCCTCCGCCGTATCTGCCTGGACGGCTTCCGTCTCCTGTGTCTGCGTCTGCGCCGCAGCGTTCTGCTTGCCGCAGCCGCCTAAAACTCCTGCAAATGCAAAGATCGCAATGATTGTCAGTACTAATTTCTTTTTCATAATTTTTCTCCTTCCGAAATCGTTTTTGATTACTCTGCTTTTATTTTTTAGCGGGTAAGAAGTCCCGCATCTATCACAAACTGGCTGCCTGTAATAAACCTTGCCTTATCACCGGCCAGATATTTGACCGCTTCCACAACATCCTCCGTCTCAATCCACGGAACCGGCAGGAGGTTTCCTGCGGAACGCTCTGCGATTTCCTCAACGGTTGTATGTTCAAGTTCCGCAAGGCCGTCATTCATCGGTGTATTCACACCGGTCGGATGGAGCGTGACTACACGGATACCGTAAGGGGCAAGCTCGATCGCCTGTGATCTTGCAAGACCTACAAGTCCGTGCTTGGACGCCGCATAATGGCTCATGCGGTTCATGCCGCGCAGCCCTGCAATGGATGAATTATAAATGATAACACCCTTCTTTTTCTCAATGAGGTGGGGAATCACATATTTGGAAACGAGCCATCCTCCGTTTAAGTTAATATCAACCAGTGTATGCCATTGCTCACTTGTCAGTTCCCAGGAATTCCCGTACGCTGCGATTCCTGCGTTACTGAATAAAATATCAATGCCACCGAAAGCATCCACGCCACGCGATACCGCAAGTTTAACATCTTCTTCGTTTCTGACATCGCCCGCAAAAATAACGATCCTGCCGCCGAGGCCTTCCACTTCATCCTTCAGCTTTTCCAGATCTTCATTGGAAGAACGGTTATATGCCGGATAGGGAATGCGGCTGCCAAGGTCAAAAGCGATCACATTTGCGCCTTCTTTTGCAAATGCAAGCGCCACAGCTCTTCCCTGTCCTTTTGCAGCTCCTGTGATAAAAATGGTTTTTCCTTCAAATTCTTTTGCCATAGGTCATTACCTCTTTTCCTTTCTGTTTCATTCTCATATTTCCTGTATTTCTACTTTGTTGTATTGAATGCTTTTTCAAATGCCTGTGTCAGATCAGCAATCAGGTCATCCGGATCCTCCAATCCGACGG
>CAMGRE010000194.1 GCA_946061355.1 uncultured bacterium
AAGCAGAGGAGATTTTCCTGCTCACACCCCTGCGCAAAAATGCGTTCTGCCAGACGGCTCCGGTGGGAAATTTCAAACAATATCTGAACTTAAGGAAGCTTGCAGCCGGTGACTCCCTCTCTCTGAAAGAAAATGCTGTTCTACTGACACCATCAATGCCTTTATTTTCATAAAACTGCTTTTATTTTAGTGAGTTTCCCTGCTTTTGTCAAGTCATTGCCGCAAAGTCATCCGCAGCATAACTTCATCAGCCGGACACCACACCATTCAATCCCACAAATGATTGATCTTGGCACCAATCAGTATAATATACATACAAAAATAGAGCCAGAGCATCACGATGATCACTGTTGCCAGTTTGCCGTACATGTTGAAGCCGCCAAAATAATCAATATAAACAGAAAATCCCCATGAGAAGATACTCCATGAAACCGCCGCCAGAAAAGCACCCGGGATCTGTTTGCGAAAAGAAAGGCGTTTTCCCGGCACAACGGTATAGATCAGTGCAAATACAAATGCCAGAACAATCCAGATCAAGGCAAAGCGAAACGGCATCAGAATCCGAAGAAGGAATTCTATTTGGGGAACTGCTTTCACCACCGCCTTTGCAATCAGATTTCCAAAGACAAGGATCGTCAGCGTTCCTATGATTGCCGCAAGCATCAGAACCGTATACAGACTCGCCTCCAGCCGGAGCAGAAAATAGTTTTTCTGCTTCGTCACACCGTTGACCGCATTCAGTCCGCGCATCAATGCAAGCATACCTTTTGCGCCGATCCACAAGGCCACAATAGCCGCCATCGAAAGGATCCCTATCGATTCATCATACACCTCTCCCACCACTGAAACCATGAAACTGTCCGCAGAACGCGGCGTCACATATGTAATCAGCTTCATCAGCATGCTTTCCGTGACCGGTGTGTACGGCAGAACGGCACATGCCACCATGAGAAGCGGAATCAGCGACAGGAACGTGAAAAATGCGGTGCTCGCCGCATAAGCGCTTACATTCTCGGCAGAAACCTGTCTTGTGAAATTTCGAATCATCACATATACTTTGCGGCACATAACAATCCTCCCCGTCAGAGTATCCCGCTCAATACACATTCTCCACGTGACTGCCCTCATAAAAGAAAGCGAGGATCTCCTCAGCCTGCAATCCCGAAAGAGCCATATGTCTGGCGCCGTTCTGGCTCATGCCGATGCCATGTCCGTAGCCGCCGCCAATTATGCTATATCCTACCACAGTTTCTCCTTCTTTGCCAGTATCAAGGACAAAGAAAGCACTCGGAAGCAATATGTTTACCTCTGCCTCGCTCTCATCCTGCTTTGTTGCACAATGCTGTCCGTTGGCCAACAGGTATCTGATATTATATTCCGTCTGTACCAGATACGTTCCTTCTGTTCCTTTGATCAAAAGCTGTGCCGCATTTCCACCCGTGTTTCTCGACAGAATCTTGATTTCCAGAAGTTTTCCGATCTTCCCGGGCCGCTCTCTAACATAATCCTGCTCTTTGTTCTGTGTCAGAATAAACTGCGGCTGTGCATCATAGCGCTGCTTCAGGCGCTCTTCCATTTCATCCACATCTATCTCATCCACGCAGTACTGCCAACGATACCACGCCTCATCACATTCATAATCCTCAAGATCCCTTGCACGGCTACAATCCTCGAAGCATTCCTCCGACTGCAATTCTTCGGGTGACATTTTTTCCTCTTCCGTCTGCCCGGTATTCCCCACCACCGACATCGCCGCTTCTTCCATCCCGGAGCTTATCTTCTTTGCCTGCAGGTAGGGAACCGTCTCCGTATCCGTACCGTTCCACGCTCTCGTATCTGTTCCATAGCCGCAGGAAGTCGAATAGTAATACGCATCAACGGGTTCTTCTTGATAAAAAAGGATCTGACCTCTTGTCGCCTCCACTGCCTCAGTCGTTTCCGGTTGTTCCTCCGTATTTCCATATACCTGAAAGGCTGTGCTGTCATCCACATGGGCACCCCACCCGGGAAGTCCTGCATGTTCCATGTTCCTGTATGCATACGTTCTGGCACAGACCGCCTGTGCCTTCAGCGCCTCCATAGGATACGATGCGGGCATTTCACTCGGCACAACGCTGTACAGATACTCTTCCAAAGGCAATTCATTCACGATCAGCAGTCCTTCCCCGGACACCGTGATCTCCAGATTCCCGCGATAAACCGGATTATCCCGGACACGTTCCAGTTCCGGCAGACAGAGTCTCCCCGTATTGACCTCCGGACAGATCCGGATCGTTTCCGAATGTACAAAATACGGATTATCCGGTCGAATGGTCTCTTTGTGTCCAGCTGCGTAATTCTGTGTCATCTCACAACCATCCTCTCCACTATATTCGATCCGGTAATCACAATCCGCTTTCACCGATACCTGTTCGTGAAATATCCCCTCATACCGATCCGACCGGATGAGGACTCTGATACTCTCGAGCGTTTCTTCCTCTGTCACCAGTGCTGCACAGGCACTTCCATCTTCAATGACAAAGTCGACATTATCATTTCCCAGAATCAGGTCTGTGAGTGCCAGTTCCTGAAGGCTTCCGTAAAGCCGGTATATCCTAATCTCGGGACTGACTGCCAAAGTCCCTTCCTCCTCCAGCCGTATCTGTTTCTCCGTCACGCTGAGCAATTTTCCTCTTACCTTATCATTTTTAGGAACACACTGTTCCACGATGCCATCCGCCAAAAAAAGATCCGCAACAAACTCTTCCCTTCTGTCAATCTGTCCTTCCTCTGTCTCACAAATTCCCGTCATATCGGCGGAACACTCGGTCTGTCTGATCTCTCCATCTGCAAAATATGTAATCTTCTCCTCCGTCAGTTCGATCACCCAGGCATTCCGTACCTGCGTTCTCTCCGGTTCATGTTCTTTTTCCTCAGCCAGTCTGCCGATCTCTGTCCTCATGCTGATCATCGAGAGTAAAAGGATCAATAAAAGCGTCAGTGTCACAACAGCTTTCCATACCATCCGCCATTCTTTTTTCATGCAAATCCTCCACAATTTCCAGAAACAGCCGTATGTCTTATACAGCAGTTTCTTTGTACCATGAATTTCATGGAAACGAAAAAGCAGCCATAAAGGCTGCTTTTATCGTTCGTATGGCCCAAAACGTGGTTCCTGCCTTTTGACTCCTAGCATACGCCAGGTGGGTGACCGCAACACGGATGCCTGTCTTCCTCTGCGCAATGAAGGCTTGACATTAGTCCGGCAATATAGGAATCCCGTTTAAAGTAACTGTAGGTTCAAAACGACAAGAAATGTTCCACATCTCAGGTTAATTCTATTATACCCAAGACAAACGGAAAATACAACACATTCTTTCTGTCTTTCCTCCATTTGGCAGAAAGAAAAAAGATACCCCAACAGCCTGTTGGGGTATCTTTAAAGATCTTATTATTTTTCTTGAATTACAGAGCGTCAACCAGCTTCTGAACTGCTGCAAGAGCCTCATCGGGAAGCTTGTCATAGCCTTCCTTCTTCTCAGCAAATCCCTTAACAGCATCTACACGATTCTGCATAGCTGCCTTCAGAGCTGCTTTGTAGGAAGCATCGTTCAGATCAGGTGTGAAGTCACCTGTCTTGCCGGACCAGTCATACATGATCTCAATATCTTCGAAAGGTCCCCACTGCTCAAACTTAGCCTTGCCTTCAACGATCGTCTCAAGGATGCCAAGTGTATCTTCCTTCTGGCACTTGTGTCCCATGAAGTCACCTGTATTTACGATGTAGCAGTCTACGTTCTTCTCCTCAACGAGCTTCTTGAACTTCTCATAGTCATTTACCAGAGGATAGGTTCTGAACGGATTTGCATAAGGAACGATACGAAGTGCATTCATATCAGTACCGGCAGCAACACGCTCTGCTGTGGAAGTCTTGGTAGCCAGTGTAGCACCCATAACAGATGCAAGTGCAGCACCTTTCAGCTTCACTACAGGCGGAATGGTAGGATCCTTCATGATCCAGAAGATTGCATTTACAGGAGCATCAATCTTGTCCACACGGTTAGGAGACCACAGTTTGGACTTGATCGCACGTCCGTTACCGTTTCTGATATCCTCTGTTACGAGCTG
>CAMGRE010000195.1 GCA_946061355.1 uncultured bacterium
GAATCGCTTATCTCAGTTTCTTTGTGGAGGAGACGGATGACGGGAAGCTGAAGCTTCAGGATGAAGAGGTTGACACAGATGTCATTTTAAAGAGAGTGAATGAGGAACTGGACGGTCTTCGTGAATTTATGGATATCGGCAAAGGGTCGGTCAGTGTGGATGAGACGGAAGACATCGACTGGATCAATAACTGGAAGCAGTATTTTCATCAGTTTACGATCGGAGATCTGCTGGTGATTCCGTCCTGGGAGGAAGTACAGCCGGAGGATCAGGATAAGAAGATCCTGCACATCGATCCGGGCACCGCTTTTGGGACAGGTATGCATGAGACGACACAGCTGTGTATCAGACAGCTTTGGAAATATATCACACCGGAGACGAAACTGCTCGATGTCGGTACGGGCAGCGGAATCCTTTCGATTGTTGCGCTGATGTACGGCGCGAAGGAGGCGAAAGGAACAGACCTCGATCCCTGCGCGGTCGATGCGGTGCGCGAAAACAAAGAAGCAAATGGTATCCCGGAGGATCAGTTCACGCTTACTATCGGAAATATCATTACAGACAAAGCGGTGCAGGATGAGATGGGCTACGAGTGCTATGATATCGTTGTGGCAAACATCCTGGCGGATGTGCTGGTGCCTCTGACGCCGGTGATCGTGCATCACCTGAAGAAGGGCGGCATCTATATCACATCGGGGATCATCGATGATAAGGAACAGACTGTCGTGGACGCCGTGAAGGCGGCGGGTCTTAATGTATTGGAGGTCACTCACCAGGGTGAGTGGGTCAGCGTTACAGCGCGCAGAGAGGATTGATGATGTATCAGTTTTTTGTGGAGCCGGAGCAGATACAGGACAAGACGATTGTGATCACGGGCGGCGATGTGAACCACATCAAAAATGTGCTTCGTATGCAGCCGGGAGACGAGATCGCAGTCAGCAACGGCGTGGACGGAAAAGAATACAGATGTGGCATTGAGGAGTTTCGGGATGATCAGGTGATCTGTACGCTTCGCTTTGTCAAGGAGGACGGGTTGGAACTGCCGTCCAGAGTGTATCTGTTCCAGGGACTGCCCAAGGCAGACAAGATGGAACTGATCATCCAGAAGGCGGTGGAACTCGGAGTTTATCAGGTGATTCCTGTTGCGACGAAGCGTTCGGTGGTAAAGCTGGATGAGAAGAAGGCGAAGGGAAAGCTTGCAAGGTGGCAGGCGATCGCGGAAGCGGCGGCAAAGCAGAGCAAGCGGCGGATCGTTCCGGAGGTTGCGGGTGTGATGACGATGCGGGAAGCGGTTGACTATGCCCGGAATATGCAGGTGAAATGTATTCCGTATGAGCTGGCCGAGGGAATGGCGCACACCAGACAGTTGATAGAGAGCATAGAGCCCGGTCAGGAGGTTGCCGTGTTTATCGGACCGGAGGGCGGATTTGAGGAATCTGAGATACAGCTTGCGATGGAGGCGGGGATCATTCCGGTCACCATGGGAAAACGTATCTTACGGACAGAGACGGCAGGGTTTACAATGCTGTCTTGGATAATGTACCAACTGGAAGAGAAAGCATAATATAAATTAAGATATTGTCGAAACATGAAAGGAGGTAACCATTTGCTCCGTATGGGAAATGGTTACGGATCTATGATAAAGGAAGTATATTTAGACAATTCCGCCACTACAAAATGTTATGACAGTGTGGCACAGATTGTGACACGGGTGATGTTGAGCGATTACGGGAATCCTTCGAGCATGCATATGAAGGGTGTGGAGGCGGAGCAGTATGTTCGTCATGCCAGAGAGGTGATTGCCGGCACACTCAAAGCAAATCCGAAGGAGATTATTTTTACCTCCGGAGGCACGGAGGCGGACAATATGGCGTTGATCGGCGCTGCGATGGCGAACCGCAGGGCGGGGAATCATATCATCACGACGCAGATCGAACATCCGGCTGTTCTGCAGACGGCAGCGTATCTGGAGTCTCTGGGATTTCGGGTGACTTATCTGCCGGTGGATGAGACAGGAGTGATTCGTCTGGAAGACCTGCGCGAAGCTTTGACACCCGATACGATTCTGGTATCCATGATGCACACCAACAATGAGATCGGAGCCAGACAGCCTGTGGCGGAGGCGGGAGCGCTCATCAAGGAATTGAGTCCGTCTGCACTGTTTCATGTGGATGCCGTACAGGGATATGGCAAAGACCGGATCTGTCCGAAACGGATGCACATTGATCTGCTTTCGGTCAGCGGCCATAAGATCCATGGACCGAAAGGAATCGGCTTTTTATACAAGAATGAACGCGCGAAGGTCACCCCGATCGTTTACGGCGGCGGGCAGCAGGCGGGGATGCGCTCCGGTACGGAGAACGTGCCCGGCATCGCGGGACTGGCGCAGGCGGCCGAGCAGATCTACAGCGATCTCGGCAGAGAATGTGAGCAGATGTACTGCCTGAAGGAGAGATTTGTTGAAGGAGTGCGGCAGATCCCGGATGTGAGAGTGAACGGACCCGATGTACGTGATGGGGCGCCTCATATCATAAGCGTATCCTTCCGGGGAGTCCGTAGCGAAGTTCTGCTTCATGCATTGGAGGACAGAGGGATCTATGTGTCGGCCGGAAGCGCCTGCGCCTCGAATAAGGCGGCGAAAGCTTCCGACACACTAAAGGCGATCGGACTGGAGAAAGACCTGTTAGATTCCACGTTGCGGTTCAGTCTGTCCGTGTTTACGACACAGAAGGAGATTGATTACACACTTCAGAACCTGTATGAGATCGTTCCTACGCTCAGGAGATACACACGCAGATAGTTTGTTTTTGTCAACAGACGTATGCGGAAACCAGATTTTTTATCATAATACACCTTAGGGAGAAAGATATGTTCACTTCATTTTTGATCAAATATGCGGAAATCGGTATCAAGGGAAAGAACCGGTACCTTTTTGAGGATGCACTGGTGCGTCAGATCCGGATTGCACTCGGCCGGTGTGACGGTGAATTCCATGTACACAAGACACAGGGGAGGATTTTTGTGGATGCCTTGTCAGAGTTTGACTTTGATGAGACAGTGGAGCAGATGAAGACGGTGTTCGGCATCTCCGGAATCTGTCCCGTGGTAGTGGTCGAGGACAGGGGATTTGAACAGCTTGCGCAGGATGTGATCGCTTATATCGAGAAGGTTTATCCGGATAAGAATAAGACCTTTAAGGTGGCGGCGCGCAGATCGAGGAAGGATTACCCGATGGATTCCGTCGAGATCAATATGGAGATGGGCGGCATCATACTGGACGCGTTCCCGCAGATGAAAGTGGATGTACATCATCCCGATATTCTGCTGACAATCGAAGTGCGGGAAAAGATTTACATCTACTCGGAGATCATACCCGGACCGGGAGGGATGCCTGTCGGAACGAACGGCAAGGGCATGCTCCTGCTGTCCGGGGGAATTGATTCCCCGGTGGCAGGCTATATGATCGCAAAGAGGGGCGTCAAGATCGATGCGGTGTATTTTCATGCGCCGCCCTATACGAGTGAGCGCGCCAAGCAGAAGGTTGTCGATCTCGCGAAACTGGTTTCCAGGTATGCGGGCCCTATTCATCTGCATGTGATCAATTTTACGGACATTCAGCTCTATATTTATGACAAATGTCCCCATGATGAACTGACGATTATCATGCGCCGCTATATGATGAAGATCGCGGAGCATATCGCAAAGGAAACGGATTGTCTGGGGCTGATTACCGGTGAGAGCATCGGGCAGGTGGCTTCCCAGACCATGCAGAGTCTCGCAGTGACGAATGAGGTGTGCGAATTGCCGGTATTCCGGCCGTTGATCGGTATGGACAAGCAGGAGATCGTGGATATCTCGGAAAAGATCAACACGTACGAGACGTCAGTGCTTCCTTATGAGGACTGCTGCACCATCTTTGTTGCAAAGCATCCGGTGACAAAACCGAATCTCGGCATTATCAAAAAGCATGAGCAGAATCTGAGTGAAAAGATTGATGAACTGGTGCAGACGGCACTCAATACAGATGAAGTGATTGTTGTGGAATAAAAAGAAAAAGTACCC
>CAMGRE010000196.1 GCA_946061355.1 uncultured bacterium
CCCACGTATCCAGCTTGGAAGGCTGGTGTTCTACCATTGAACTACACCCGCAAATATATGATACAATATTATATTATGTGATATGAATCGGGGTGACAGGATTCGAACCTGCGACCTCCTGGTCCCAAACCAGGCGCTCTAGCCAAGCTGAGCCACACCCCGTTTCCCCCGGAATTTCATCACTTTTGTCGTGACGCAAAAATTATTATATAGTAAGGGTTATACCTTGTCAACCGGTTTTTACAAATAGTGGATTGCAAACTGCGCCTCTCCATCCTCGTCGAGTTCCATAATAATATAGGAAGGTCTGCGCCCCTCCTGTCTGGGATATGTAAGACTTCCGGGATTGACGGCGATCACATCATCTGTAATCTCCACGACCGGCTTATGCGAGTGGCCGTACATGACGATATCCACATCTCTGCCTGCAGCTTCTTTACAGATAGTCTCATTTCCCATCGACACATAATAGGAATGGCCGTGTGTCAGCCACACCTTATAACCGCCTAGCATGAATTCCTGTTCCCTTGGCAGCTCGCTGAAGAAATCATTGTTTCCCGCCACCATCCGCACCGGACAGCCGGCACTCTCACTGATCGCGTACTCGCTGCCTTCCACGTCACCGCAATGAATCACCAGATCAAACGGCTCATACATGTCCAGCACGCGGAAAAAATTGTCATTCTGCCTGTGCGTATCACTTACGATCAATATCCTCTTCGTTGTATTTTCCGACACTCTCTATTCCTCCCGGCGTGACCAGATGCCTTCCTCCAGCAGTTCCTTTTTCATCTTTTCAAGCGCTCTGCCCCGATGACTGGCGGCATTTTTCTGCTCAGGCGTCAGTTCTGCGGAAGTACATCCGAACTCAGGCACATAAAAGATGGGATCATAACCGAATCCTCCGCTTCCCTTCTCCTCATACCCGATCCTGCCCTCAATGACTCCCTCAGTGATCTTCTCACTGCCGTCCGGCATGACTGCCGCGATCGCACACACGAAACGGGCCGTCCGTTTCTCATCCGGGACACCTTCCAGCCTGTCGATCAGATTTTGGTTTTTGATCCGATAGGAAGTGTTCTCTCCCAGATATCTGGCAGAGTAGATTCCCGGCTCCTTATTCAGATAATCGATCTCGAGACCGGAATCATCCGCCAGCACGATGCCGTCCGTCATCACCGCACAGGCTCTCGCCTTGATCAGCGCATTCTCCGCAAACGTCTTCCCGTTTTCCTCCACATCAAGCGTAATCCCGGCCTCTTTCAAGGAAAGCACCGTCACCGCCAGATCCTTTAAGATCATGCGAATCTCTCTCATCTTTCCCTCATTGCCGGTCGCAAATATTACCTTTTGATTCATCGCCGCAGCTCCTCTTACTGTTTTCCCTCTTCTTTTATGACATATGCCTTCTTCACTGCAGTAGCGATCCCATCCGCAAGGCTGTTACGGTATTCATCCGACGCAAGCAATGCTGTCTCGCGCTCATTTGTAAGAAAGCCCACCTCGATAACTGCGGACGGTATCTGAAGTTCCTGCAGCAAAGCATCTTTCTCTCTGGCTGCAAACAACCCATTGGCCTTTCCTCCCACAGCAGTCACAGTCTCGCGCTCCAGCAGATCAGCCAGTTCCGTATTGCCCAGATCCGGAATAAAATACTGTGGATTATAGTAGGTCTGGATCCCATACACCATGTCATTTGTCTCGTCAGCCGCCAGGGAGATCCCTATGCACAGATCGGCATTGATCTGATTGGCAAAAGATGTTCTCTGTTCGATCGACGAATTCGTATCATCCGTCCTGGTACAATATGTACGGATTCCTGACGCTTCCAGTCGTTCCTTTACACGCAGCGCCAGATCCAGCGTCACGTCCTTCTCCTTCATATCTCCGGCAGTATGTCCCGTATCTCTGCCTCCATAGGCCGCGTCCAACACAACAATGCGGTCATATATATTTTTAGGTGCTGTGAAGCCAAGTTTCAGCATGCCGTTCTCAAACACATACTGATGCTCATACCATCCGTCCATCTCCAGCCTGAGATACGTCATTCCATCCTGCTGTCCCAGGGAACCGTTCTGTATCCTGCTCCTGTTGCCTTTCAGCGCATTCTTCCGATAAAAATCCGGATATTTTCCTTCCAATGCAATAACGATCACTTGCTCTGCATACCGGTTCTCAATCGTGATGGCATCCGCCTTTATCTCCTGCGGAAGCGGTATGAGCAGATCTCCCGTCTGCGTCTCCTGTGCAAACTGCAACGCTTGATCCGCCTTCTCCGGTTCTCTGCTGATATTCGGAAGTCTTCCCGCATTATCGGGAGACTCCTCCGCAATCACAATCGTCTTTGTCGCCGCCCAGTAGAACATTGCACAGAAGGCAGCTATGGAAAAAAATATGCTGGCAACAAGCATTTTCTTCTGTAATCGTTCCATTACCGCTCCTGTCTGCCTTTCTTCGCCGGCTTCGGTCCCAGAAACTGATAAAAATATGTTTTCATCATTCCGTTATAAATCTTGCGGTTTTTGTCAGCCTTGCGTCCGATGTCATGCTCCGCTCCCTCATACGAGGTGATCAGATACATGGACCAGGAATCCAGTGCCGCAAACCGCTCTCCGATCGTCCGATACAGCGCAGGCATAGCCTCCTTATCCTGCAGACGTTCCCCATATGGCGGATTCGTCACAAGAAAACCGTACTTTTTCGGATGAGACAGCTGCGCCACATCCCGTTTCTGAAAATGGATCAGCTTCTCCACACCCGCAAGCTTCGCATTTTCGCGGGCGATCGCCACCATATTCTCATCAATATCATAACCCTGGATATCCGTATCAATATTCAGATCAACCAGTTCATTCGCTTCATCCAGCGTGTCATACCAGTTTTTCTTTCCTATTATATGCGTCCAGTTCTCCGAAGCAAAACTGCGGTTCGCACCCGGCGCCATATTGGCAGCCATCATCGCCGCCTCTATCGGAAAAGTCCCGCTTCCGCAGAACGGATCCACCAGGATCCTGTCCTTATGCCACGGCGTCAACATGAGAAGCGCGGCCGCAAGATTCTCTGCGATCGGCGCCTTTGCCGTAAGTTTACGGTATCCCCGCTTATGCATCGATTCTCCCGTCGTATCCATCCCCACCGTCACCTGATCCTTGTAGAGAAACACGCGGATCGGAAAACTGTCTCCGCTTTCCTCAAACCAGTTGATATGATAAACCGATTTCAGACGGTCTACCATCGCCTTCTTCATGATCGACTGAATATCCGAAGGACTGAACAGCTTACTCTTTACGCTCGCGGCCTTTGTCACCCAGAACTTGCCGTCCGAAGGAATATACTCTTCCCAGGGCAGACTTTTTGTACCCTGGAACAATTCCTCGAAAGTTTCCGCATGAAAGCTGCCGATCTTGATCAGCACACGCTCTGCCGTACGCAAAAAAATATTGGCGCGGCAGACGGCCTCCTCATCGCCAAAAAAAGTGACTCTTCCGTCTTCCACGGAAGTGATCTCATATCCCAATTCTGTTATCTCGCGTTTTAACGGTGCCTCCAGTCCGAAGTGACAGGGCACGATCAGTTCAAATTTTCTCATAGGACTATATTAAAGCACAGAGTAATCCAGTGTCAACCGAAAACATTATGTACCCCGGCACGAATGCCGGGATCTGTTTAAAAGTTATTCTTCTGGTTCTGCTTCTCGTTCTGATTCTGTTTCTGTCCGCTGCCTGTGCTGTTTGTGCTGTTGGAACAATTGTCATTCTGTCTGCGGTCAGAACTGTTCTCAAATTTCTGTTTCTCATTCTGGTTAAAATCATTCTTAGACATTTTGCATTCCTCCTGATCGTTTTTGTGTTACAGCCTTAGTATTTCTTCTTTTCAGGAAAGTATGCATATGAAATTTTCTCGATTGAAAAATGATAAAAAAGTAAATTTTTGAAAAAATTTGACTATTGTCCTTGCAATATCAAGAAAAGTGTGTTACATTAATATCAGCAACAAGCGATGGTCTCGATTTTGTTGCAAACCCTTATATATTAATTATTTATACTCCCCTCAA
>CAMGRE010000197.1 GCA_946061355.1 uncultured bacterium
GGGGAAGAAAGGTACGCTCAGAATGGACAACTATACCGAAGGAATGACGGATTTCACATTCGAACTGGATTAGAAGTTTTTTGAAAAAGTGAAAGAAAATGTATCAAGAAAATAAAAAAACCTGTTGATAAATCGAACGAAAAATAATATTATAGACTATATGGAGTTTATAAGGGGCTATTGAAGGAGGATATACCTTTGTTAGAGATTAAGACAAACGATGCTGAATCTGCGGCAAAGATCATCGTTGTAGGTGTGGGTGGCGCAGGTAATAATGCTGTCAATAGAATGATAGATGAGAGTATCGATGGAGTTGATTTCATCGGTGTCAATACGGACAAGCAGGCTTTGCAGCTGTGCAAGGCGCCGAAACTGTTGCAGATCGGCGAGAAGCTCACCAAGGGGTTGGGAGCAGGCGCTAAGCCTGAGATCGGTGAGAAGGCGGCCGAGGAGAATGTGGAAGAGATCACCAGTGCTCTGAAGGGCGCGGATATGGTGTTTGTCACCTGCGGTATGGGTGGTGGTACCGGAACAGGCGCTGCTCCCGTAGTTGCCAAGATTTCCAAGGACATGGGAATTTTGACGGTAGGTGTTGTGACGAAGCCTTTCCGGTTTGAGGCAAAGGCAAGAATGATCAATGCAGTTGGCGGTATCGAGCGTCTGAAAGAGAATGTGGATACACTGATTGTAATCCCGAACGATAAGCTTCTGGAGATCGTGGACAGACGGACGACCATGCCGGATGCGTTAAAGAAGGCTGACGAAGTGCTGCAGCAGGCAGTTCAGGGAATTACGGATCTGATCAATCTGCCTGCTATCATCAATCTGGATTTCGCGGACGTACAGACTGTCATGAAGGATAAGGGTATCGCTCACATCGGTATCGGAACCGGAAAGGGCGATGACAAGGCGGCGGAAGCTGTGAAGATGGCGGTGGAAAGTCCGCTGCTTGAGACGACGATTTCCGGTGCGACTCATGTGATTATCAATGTTTCCGGTGATATTACACTGGCGGATGCTGCAGATGCGGCAGACTATGTTCAGGGGCTTGCCGGAGATGATGTCAATATTATTTTCGGTGCGATGTATGATGAGAAGGCTTCCGATACCTGTACGATCACGGTGATTGCGACAGGGCTTGAGGTTGCTCCCGCACCTCGCATTACGAGCAATAATTTCCAGCCGTACAAGGCTCCTTCGGTGAAGCCGGTAGGCGGAATCAGCGCCGGAATGGGAATGGGAACGACTCCTGTCACGAATCCATCTTCCACGGCACCCTTAAACGGGATCAGGAGACCGGGGGATATCAAGAGCAGTGTAGAGGAGAAGACACTGAGCATTCCAAGCTTCCTTCAGAAGAAATAAGAATTTGAATAAAAGTTAACGGCAAAAGGCCTGTCACAGATCGTGGCAGGTTTTTTTTGTCGAAAGGAGCGATGCTTATTCAGGGAAACGTTGAAATTTCGACATATAATAAAAGGGGTTTTTCTTATAATGGACTCATGGGCTCAGACAGGAGGTGGGTGTGCACTATGAATTATACATTGACAGTTTCTTCCTTCTGAATTTCTGTATGGACATCATGCTGCTCATGCTTGTGAAAAGGGTGCTTGGATGTACTGCCACATATCGGAGCATTCTTCTTGGCGCATTATTTGGAGCGGTTGCGTCCTGTTTTTTGACGGTTGCCGCAAGGATACCTGTCCTTTTACGGATTACGGCAGGGTACGGGCTTGTCAGTATATGCATGGTGAAGCTTTGCTTCCGGAAGATGAACTTAAGAATGGTTCTCAAGGCAACCATAGAACTGTATCTGGGTGCGATTCTGATGGGAGGTTTTTTGGAACTTCTGGCCCTGCAGATCCCCTTTTTTCGAAAAAGCGGGTTTAACATCTGCATGGTACTGGCGGCCGGTTTGGGAATGTATCTGCTGGTATGTATGATTTATCGCGGCGCAGGAGACAGAAAACATATTTTTACGGTTCAACTGAATTATCTGGGAAAAAGCGTTACGCTGAAGGCTCTTTATGATACGGGAAACAGTCTGAGTGATCCGACAGACGGAGCTGCAGTGGCGTTGGTGGAAAGGGAGGCGGTCAGTGAACTGCTGAAATCTAAGCGGGATGAGGATTATCGGGTGATCCCCTATCACAGTGTGGGAAATCCCCACGGAATCCTCGAAGGGTATCGATTAACAGAAGCAGTGATCTTCGGAGAAAATGAAAAGAAGTATGTGGAGAGGCCTCTGGTCGCGCTGACGGACGAAAAATTATCGTCTCAGAGTGCATACCGGATGATCCTTCATTCCACATGGATCAAATAACAGGAGGAAGACATATGATATTTAAAGTGGCAATACCGGGAAAGATTCAGTTTCGACTGATTCGCAGGGAACCGAAGTTCCTGATGACGAAACAGGGAGACATTCATTATATCGGAGGCGCGGAGGTGCTTCCGCCACCTTTGGAGGCTGCCGCGGAGGAAGAGATCATACAGGATCTTGGGACCGATATGGAGAAAGAAGCAAAGGCGATCCTGATCGAACACAATCTCCGCCTGGTGGTATACATAGCCAAGAAGTTTGATAACACCGGAGTCGGAGTGGAGGATTTGATCTCTATCGGGACAATCGGTCTGATCAAATCGATCAATACCTTCAATCCGGAAAAGAATATCAAACTGGCAACGTATGCATCAAGATGTATTGAAAACGAGATTTTGATGTATCTGCGCAGAAATAACAAGACAAGGCTGGAGGTGTCCATAGATGAGCCGCTCAATGTGGACTGGGACGGCAATGAACTGCTGCTGTCCGATATTCTCGGAACCGATGAGGATGTGATCTATAAGGACATCGAGAGTGAGGTGGAGCGGAAGCTTCTGATGAAGGCGATGAATAAGCTGTCAGAGAGGGAGCGGACGATCATCAATCTGCGATTTGGCCTCAATACGCCGGATGGGATGGAGATGACGCAGAAGGAAGTGGCGTCTTTACTTGGAATTTCACAGTCCTATATCTCAAGGCTGGAAAAGAAGATCATCCGAAGGTTAAAGAAAGAGATGGCCAAGGAAGTGTAACCCAAAAGAGATTTTAGGTTGCGATACCCGCCCTTTCATGCTATACTACTTTAGCATGATAAAGGAGAGGGCGAAGCATGGCGGATTGTAAAGCAAAAGATAAGAAAAAGAAAACAGTTAAGGGTCTGTCTACAGGACTTTTGTCATTCATTTCTTTCTGCATCATCATTACCGTATGGTGCGTTGTGACGTATGGGGGTCTGGCAGATCCTATTTTTATGCCTTCCCCGACGGCGGTGATCGACAGTCTGAAGTCGATGGCAGCGGACGGAACGCTGCTTGAGCATTGTCTGGCATCTACAAGGCGAGTGATGATCGGATGGTTCTGGTCTGCGGTTGCGGCACTTCCGATCGGGATGCTGATGGCGCGTTCTAAATTTTTCAGTGCGATTGTACAGCCTGTAATCGAGTTTGTGCGGTATCTGCCGGTGGTTGCACTGGTGCCGCTGACAATTCTGTATCTGGGAATTGATGAGAAGCAGAAATACGTGATCATTTTCCTCGGAACCTTTTTTCAGCTTGTGTTAATGGTCTGCGACACGGTCTCTTCCGTGGATAAGAATATGATCAATGCGGCGAAGACACTCGGCGCGGGCAAACTGGAGATTTATACACAAGTCATCTTCCCGGCAGCGCTTCCTGGGCTAATGGATGATTTCCGCATGACGATCGGATGGGCGTGGACCTATCTGGTGGTGGCGGAGATGGTGGCAGCCGCAGAGGGACTTGGATTTATCATTTTGAAATCACAGCGTTTCCTTGCGACGGATGTGATCTTTGCAGGACTGATCATGATCGGACTGATCGGTCTTGTGACGGACTTTTTGCTGCGGATCCTGACACGGCTGATTGTTCCGTGGCATGAAAGGCTGGGTGACTGAGTATGGCTGAAATCAAATTGCAGGTTAAGAATTTAACGAAGATATTTCCGGCAAAAAATAAAAAAGAGAATACGGTCACAGCGTTAAGCGATA
>CAMGRE010000198.1 GCA_946061355.1 uncultured bacterium
GACAAGTTCTGTGAGAAGATGACGGATTATATCCTGTTCAAGAATCTGGACGGTCAGTATATGACGCTTCCTGAGTGTCTGGAGGTCAACAAGATTGATCCCGATGACAAGGAAGAGTCAGCGGTGGACGAGAACGGCGAGAAGGTGGAGGCCGAGGTCGTTGAGGAACCCGAAGATTCCGCAGAGGATACGGACGAAGAGGAAGAGAAGAAAGAGAAGACGATCTATTATGTGACGGATGAAAAGCAGCAGGGACAGTATATCCAGATGTTTAAGGCTGCGAAGATGGATGCGGTCATCCTCACACACAATATTGACCAGCCGTTTGTATCTCAGTTGGAGGCAAAGAATCCGGGAATCAAGTTCCAGAGAATCGATGCGGATCTGACAGACACCTTCAAGGCAAAGACGAGCAAAAAGGCACAGAAGGAGTTGGAGGAGCAGACAGAGGCGATCGGCAAGATCTTTAAGAAGGCACTGAAGAAAGACGGACTGAAGGTTACGGTCGAGAAGCTTAAGAATAAGAAGGTCGCTTCCATGATCACGCTTGCCGAGGAGACAAGGCGTATGCAGGACATGATGAAGATGTACGGAATGGCCGGCATGGATCTCGGCAAGAAGGAAGGCGAGACACTTGTCTTAAACAGCGCTCATCCGCTCGTACAGTATGTTCTGGAGCATCAGGACGGCGAGAATACGAAGATGATCTGCGAGCAGCTCTATGATCTGGCGATGATCCAGCATGCACCGCTTGAGCCGGAGGCTATGAGCAAGTTCGTTGCAAGAAGCAATGACATCATGATGCTGCTGACGAAATAAGAATAGAGCATTGGAAAGATCCGCACAGATACCGTGCGGATCTTTTTGGTTTATTGCGGCTCGGCGATGCGGCTTACGCCGACGAAGATCTCGGAGAGTTCATACCAGGTGGCATAGTCGATGATGCCTGTCTGCGGCAGATTGAAGATGCCCTGGAAGATGCGCACGGCTTCCGCAGTGCGGGGGCCGTAGACGCCGTCCGCCGTGATCGTGGGGATGGCGGGATAGTTCTGGGCGATGCGGTTGAGTTGCATCTGTGCCTGGCGGACTTTATCGCCGGATGCACCGATCGTGAGATTGTAGCCCGGCCAGGAGCTGGGCACGCCGGAGATTGCCACGGCCGTGTTGATATACATATCACTGCCATAGTAATAGTGGATGATCTCGATGGCAGAGTAGCCTTCGTCCGCCAGATATTTGGAGCCCCACTGGCTTAGCCCGTCGCAGGTCACGCGTTTGCCGTCGCAGTAGGAGGTGAAGATGGGCTGGCGCACGCCGGGACGGGAGAGGAAGTTGGCAAATATGGTATCCACCAGATAGTCGATGTTGCTGTAAATGTTCCGTCCGTGCATGTATTTCTGGTCATAGGCGGTCGAGGTCGTGATCGTAAAGTCATAGCCCTGGTTGCGGTACCACTCCGTATACACGCGGTTCAGGGTAAAAGACATGATGACCAGAATGTTTGCGTAGATGGCGGCCTCCGGCCAGGTGGCATAGATCTCACAGGAAGCCACGTTCTTGATATAGTCGCGGTAGCGGACGTAATAGTTTGGCGCAGTGGAGTCGGAGGGGACACCGTCATGTACAATGATATATTCGGGGATCACCACGCGGCTTAAGACGATCTCTCCGGATTCGTCCATCGGTTTGATCTCATCTTCGGGAATTTTGGGAGGGTATTCGTAAAAGAGGGTATGTGCGGGGATCACGACAGTCTCGGATTGCTCAGGGGATTCGAGGGGGATCAGTTCGATCGGCTGCAGCGCCGTGACACCGGCAAGGATCTCCGTGCCGGACACGAGCGCGGGTTCATATCCCTCCGCCGTGACTTCAATATTGTATTCCGAGTAGGGCTGGATGACCGACTCCGGCGTCAGACTGTAGTTTACATCGGGAGCGGGGAGGTCGATCAGATCGGTCTGACCGCTCTCGTTGGTGGTAAGTGTCTGGAGAATCCGTGAGGGATCTCCGGTGTAGGATATCTTGACGGTGGCATTTTTGACGGGAATCTGACCGATGGAGGAGATGACAGATATCCGCAGTTCGCCTTCACTTTCGGGCATAAAAAAACCTCTGCACACAGTATTACCATATTATATGCAGAGGATATTTATTTGTGACATGGTCTCAGTCCAGATTCAGCTTCTTTTGCATCATATGGTAACTGATGATGTAGCAGATGACGGCAAAAACCAGCAGGATGAACGTACTGCTACCGAGAACACCGAAGAAATAGTTCCGGAAATCAAAGCTTACGTTCAGGCTGTCTTTGGTGGCGCCGATGTAGGTTATCATCTGCGGGAACATGGCAAAGCTGCTGACTGTCTGAACCACACAGTACAGGCCGACATAGCACAGCAGAGAGCCCATGACCTTGTGCTTCTGAAAGGTCTGTCCCAGAGAGATCGCACCGTAGACAAGCAGGATGGCACACGGCGTTGCGATTACAAGGGTGATCATGATCACAGAGGCAAATGCAGGGATGGAGATCCCCATCTCGCTGGCGGATTCGTACATCAGCGTCTCCATTGTAAAGTCCGGATCTCTGTCACCGATGATTTTGCATACGGGCCCCAAGAGGAGTGCGACGCTTAAGTAGATCAGCACTTCCGTGATGAACATGTCGATGCTGTGTACGATCAGTCTGGACAGGATCAGCTGATTCTTGGTTACGGGCAGTGTGTGCATCAGGTATCCTTCATCGGTATACATGCTTTTGTAGAAGCGGATGCCGCAATAGATCGTGACTGCCATGGAAACGCCGATGAGTGTGGCATAATACAGCAGGAACAATAGCATCCCCCACACGAGCGCGCTTTCATTATCCATAACCCTGTAGACCGGGGAACCCAGGATGATCATACACAGTACGGTGATAAACACCGTGAAGGCATTGATGAGCATGAGGACCTTATACGTTCCCTTCCATTCATATTTGATCAGTTTGCTTAACATGCGAACACCTCCCGGAAATAAGCGTCTAATGATTTCTGGTGTTTCTCGCGGATCTCTTCCACGGAAGACTGCAGAATCAGCTGACCGTTCTTAATAAAGATCACATCATCCAGCAGATTCTCAATATCGGAGATCAGATGCGTGGACAGCAGGATCGTTGCGTTTTCGTTGTAATTGGAAATGATCGTCTTCAGGATATAGTCCCTCGCGGCCGGATCAACGCCTGCGATGGGCTCATCCAGGATGTACAGATCCGCATTCCGGCTCATCACGAGAATGAGCTGCACTTTTTCTCTCGTTCCTTTGGAGAGCGTCTTTAATTTGGCGGCAGGGTTGATGCCAAGGTCCGCCAGCATATGTTCAGCTTTTTCCCTCGAGAAATCATCATAGAAATCACCGAAAAAGTCCACCATCTCCAAAACCTTCAGGCCGGATTGCAGATAGGTGCGTTCCGGCAGATAGGAGATCATTTTCTTCGTCTGTATGCCGGGCGTACACCCGCCGATCAGCACGCTTCCGGAAGTCGGTGTCAGAAGGCCGTTCATCAGTTTGATGAAGGTGGTCTTGCCACTTCCGTTCGGACCTAAGAGTCCGATAATCCTTCCTCTGGGAATGTTCAGTGTCAGTTGATTAAGCGCATTGCCTGATTTTTTGTCATAGCGTTTGCTCAGGGCAGATGCTTCCACCAGATATTCAGTCCGGTTTTGATTCGTTGTCATATTGGTTTTCCCCCTCTTTATAATCGGTCTTCAGCAGGCTTATCAGTTCATCCCTTTCAAAGCCAAGCTGCTTCATCTTTCCAAGGAAAAGATAGATTTCTTCACTTGCGAGTTTTTGTCTGATCTGCTGTACCATTTTATTGTCCTCCGTCACAAATCTGCCGGCTGTGCGGTTTGCCATGACAAGACCGTCCCGCTCGAGTTCGGCGAATGCTTTCTGCATCGTATTGGGATTGACGCCCGCCTCCGCAGCAAGCTCACGGACACTGGGCAGCCTGCTGCCGCCCGGAAACTTACCGGAAACGATATAGAG
>CAMGRE010000199.1 GCA_946061355.1 uncultured bacterium
CTGTGGGAGAATGCCCAGCAGGCGCTCTATATGGTCAAGGCAACGGAGAAACCGGGCTTCTTGATGTATGACGCAGCAGCCACCGTGGCAAGTTATGTGACCGGAAAGGACGACTGGAAGAACGGATCTGATCTGACAGAAGATGACAGACGGCTGCCCGATATGATCGGAAAGATTCTGTATGAGGAAGGAATGGGAGAGACCTCCTTCCGTGCTATCTTACAGATCCTTGCGGAGAATTACGGATTCCAGAGAGCGGTCATTTTATTGAAGAATGCAGGAGGCAATGTGGAATATTCCTACGATCGGGAGGGGTTTGAGCCTGAGAATCCCGATCATAAGAAAGAACGGGAATGGAATTATCTCAAAGAATATCTTGAGATGGAAGAACGGCCCGCTGTTATTCATAATTATGACAGTTTGAATCAGAATTTTATTGTAAATCTGTTGAAAGACAGGATCAATACAATCTTTATTCATCCGTTTATTGTGAAGGGTGAACTGGTCGGTGCGTTTATGATGGCGGAGTGCACCGGTGAACATGACCTGACGGAAGGACAGGAAAAGGAACTGAAAGAGATTCTGAGTACGGTACAGATGCATCTGACGATACCGGAGCAGAAAGAAAGCAGACAGGGATTCATGGCAAAAACGATGATATTGGATGATTTTGATTCCTTTGTGTATGCTGTTGATGCCGATACTTATGAACTTCAGTTTATCAATCGCAAGCTTCTGAACGAATTGCCGGAAATTGCAGTTGGACAGATGTGCTATCAGGCGATCCAACATAGGGACAGCCCTTGCAGGGACTGCATTATCCACAAGCTGAGTCGTGAAAATACTCATCAGAATTATTCCGAGGAAGTCTTCCCGCAGGCACTGCGCAGATGGGTGAAAGCGCATGCTTCCTGGCTGGAGTGCACGTCGGAGCAGGCTGTCTGTCTGATCAACTGTATGGATATCAGTGAATATTTTATGGGATGAGAAATGACACCACAATCGAAAAAGTAAGAGATACATAAAGCAGGCGATTCCTTTTGGAACCGCCTGCTTTGATTATAATATAATGTTTTTGGTCAGCCAAGGATTGCTTTGTCATTGGCAAATTCTTCACCGCTGACTTCCTCGAATTTGTGGAGCAGGTCCTCAACAGTAAGTTTTTTCTTTTCTTCTCCTCTGATATCCAAAATGATCTTTCCATCCATCAGCATGATCAGACGATTGCCGTGCGCGATTGCATCCCTCATGTTATGTGTGATCATCAGAGTGGTCAGTTTATCACGATTAACAATATACTCTGTTGTTTCCAGCACCTTAGCCGCCGTCTTGGGATCGAGAGCGGCAGTGTGCTCATCTAACAGCAATAACTTCGGTTTCTGCAGTGTAGCCATCAACAGCGTGAGTGCCTGACGCTGGCCACCGGAGAGCAGTCCGACTTTGGAAGTGAGGCGGTCCTCCAGACCAAGCCCCAGGATCTTCAAGAGTTCTTTATATTCTTCACGCTCTTTTTTTGTGATTCCTTTCCGAAGGAAGCGTTTCTTGCCGCGGCGCTTTGCAAGGGCAAGATTTTCTTCAATTCCCATTGTAGCGGCAGTACCTGTCATGGGATCCTGAAACACACGTCCCAGGAAAGCGGCACGCTTATGTTCAGGCAGGCTCGTCACATCAGTGCCATCTATCAGGATCTGACCGGCATCCACAGGCCACACACCTGCGATCGCATTCATCATGGTAGATTTACCGGCTCCGTTTCCGCCAATCACAGTGACGAAATCGCCATCCTCCAATGAGAGAGAGAAGTTATCCAAAGCCAGTTTTTCGTTCACGGTTCCCGGATTAAAGATCTTTGTTACATTTCTGATTTCCAGCATTATTCTGCGCCTCCTTTCTTAACATTGGATTTTGCAAAATATTTTGTCTTCCAGTAAGGAATGGCAAGGAATACAGCAACAACAAGAGCGGAGAGCATCTTTAACAGGTCGGTGTCTACGCCCATCCAGATGACCGTCTGCAGTACGATATAATACAGGATCGAACCAAATGCCACACCCAGAAGTTTAAAACCAAAGTTGTGGAAGATTCTTCCGAAGATCGCTTCACCGATGATCACGGCAGCAAGTCCGATGACGATAGCGCCACGTCCCATGTTGATATCGGCAAAGCCCTGATACTGTGACAAGAGAGCGCCGGACAATCCGACAAGCCCGTTGGACAGCATCAGCCCAAGTACCTTGGAAAAGTTTGTATTGATACCCTGTGCTCTGGACATGTTGCCGTTACAGCCTGTAGCACGCAGCGCACAGCCCTGTTCTGTCCCGAAGAACCAGTACAGGATCATGATCAGGATGACGATGCAGATGGCAACGACGAGAATCGTATTTTTGTAAAAGGGCACGCCCTTGATATATCTGAGGGAAACAAGCAGGCTGTATTTGTCAACGTTGATCGCCTGGTTCGCCTTGCCCATGATTTTTAAGTTGATGGAATAGAGGGCAAGCTGTGTCAGGATACCGGACAGGATCGCCGGAATTCCCATAAAGGTGTGGAACAGGCCGGTCACCAGACCGGTGATCATACCGGCACAGGTTGCAGCCAGCATCGCGACAAAAACATTGTGACCGGAGAGCATCATGATGATACACACGGCGCCACCGGTACAAAGAGAGCCGTCCACCGTCAGATCGGCAATATCCAGAATACGGAAAGTAATATAAATGCCGATCGCTGTGATGCCCCAGATCAGACCCTGAGCAACCGCGCCCGGCAGTGCATTAAACAGATTCAAGAGATTCATATGTTTACTCCCTAAAGCGTGAATTATTTTTTTGTGGATAAGGATACGTTATTTACAGGATGATATGGAAATTCTTTTTCTTATAACAAAGCAGCGAGAGAGGAATTCTCCCGCTGTCTTGTCATAGAATCTTTTTTACTCTGCGATTGCTTCGTAATCGGAAGGTACTTCAATGCCGAGTGTTTCACACAAGGAAGCATTGTACTTCTTTGTGAACTGAGGTGCATACTCGATCGGCATTGTGGAGATGTCTCCACCGTTCAGAACCTTTGCAGCCATCTTACCGGTAGCCACACCAAGGTCATAGTAGCTGATGGAGAGAGTAGCCACACCGCATCCGGCGCAGATTCCTTCCTCACCTGCAACAACAGGTACGCCTGCAGGTGTGCAGATGTTGCTGATGATCTCAGTGTTGGAAGCAGCTGTGTTGTCTGTCGGTACATAGATCACATCCATGTCGTTTGCTGCTGTAGTTACTACGGAAGACAGATCATTGGAATCAGAGAATGCGTAATACTCGCATGTATAGCCCTTTTCCTCAAGGAATTTCTTGATTGTGTCTACCTGATACTGAGAGTTAGCCTCAGCGGAGCAGTAGAGCAGACCTACCTTCTTGGCATCCGGGAACAGTTCTGCAAGCATATCAGCCTGTCCGTCCAAAGGAGCCAGGTCAGATGTACCGGAGATGTTGCCGCCTACTGTACCGTTGAAATCCTGAATCTCAAGTGCAACGCCGTACTCTGTTACGGAAGTGCCGAGGATCGGGATCTCGTTTGTGCCGGCAGCGGCTGCCTGAAGAGCAGGAGTCGCATTTGCGAGGATCAGGTCAACAGCGTTGGAAACAAAACTGTTTACGATGGTAGAACAGGTATTGGAATCACCCTGAGCATTCTGCTCATCAAAGGTAACCTTATCACCGAATTCCTCTGTGAGGGCATCCTTGAAGCCCTGTGTAGCGGCGTCAAGCGCCTCATGCTGTACGAGCTGGCAGATACCGATCGTGTAAGAAGCATCATCTGTTGCTTCCTCTGCTGCAGCGTCAGCAGTTGTCTCAGCAGCAGGTTCTGCTGCTTCTGTGGTTTCTGCAGGTGCTGATGTGTCGGCGGTCTGTGTGCTTCCGCAGGCTGCCAGAGAACATACCATTACTGCAGATACAAGCAGTGCAAGTAATTTCTTCATAATTATATCCTCCTGTATCATA
>CAMGRE010000200.1 GCA_946061355.1 uncultured bacterium
TCTTTCAGAGAGAGGAAGTCACCGGCTGTAAACTTCCTTAAGTTCAGATGTTGTTTGAAATTTCCCACCGGAGCCGTCTGGCGGAACGCTTTTTATGCGCAGAGGTGTGAGAGGAAAATGTCGGCTGCGCCGACCGCACCGCGCGGCAAGCAGGATAATCTTCCCTGCTTGATTTGCAAGTAGGTCAGAACGCAGGCTGCACGTTACGCAGATTGAGAGTCTGTCAAACTTGGCAGGAATATGGGTGGTACCGCGGAATGATTCGTCCCTTGCATAGTGATATGCAGGGGACTTTTTTCATTGATTTAATGAATCAGAATGGAGGAAAACATGAAAGAAAAATTACAGAAAATCAAAGAGGCTGCGATCAGTCAGTTGAAAGAGGCAAGTTCTTTGGATGCGCTGAATGAAGTGAGGCTGAACTTCCTTGGCAAAAAGGGTGAGCTGACTGCCGTATTGAAAAGTATGAAAGATGTTGCGCCGGAAGACAGACCGAAGGTCGGACAGATGGTGAATGAGGCGAGAACGGAGATTGAAGCTTTTCTCGAGAATACAAAGAAGCAGATGGAGCGCGCTGCAAGGGAACTGAAAATGAAGAATGAGGTCATTGATGTCACCCTTCCTGCCAAGAAGAATAACGTGGGACACAGACATCCCAATGCCATTGCACTCGATGAGGTTGAGCGAATCTTTGTCGGCATGGGCTACGAGGTCGTGGAAGGTCCCGAGGTGGAGAAAGATTATTACAATTTTGAGGCACTCAACATTCCGGCAGATCATCCGGCAAAGGATGAGCAGGATACCTTTTATATCAATGGAGATATTCTGTTACGTACCCAGACATCTCCGGTACAGGCGCGTGTGATGGAGAAAGGCAAGCTCCCGATCCGTATGATCGCGCCCGGCAGGGTATTCCGCGCGGACGAAGTCGATGCGACACATTCGCCTTCCTTCCATCAGATCGAGGGACTTGTCGTGGACAAAAAGATCACATTTGCAGATCTGAAGGGAACGCTTGCGGAGTTTGCAAAAGAGATGTTCGGAGAGGATACAAAAGTAAAATTCAGACCGCATCATTTCCCGTTCACAGAGCCAAGCGCCGAGATGGATATGAGCTGTTTCAAGTGCGGCGGGAAAGGATGCCGCTTCTGTAAGGGCAGCGGATGGATCGAGATCCTTGGCTGCGGCATGGTACATCCTCATGTGTTCGAGATGTGCGGGATTGATCCGGGTGAGTATACCGGGTTTGCATTCGGTATCGGACTGGAGCGTATTTCCCTGTTGAAGTATGAGATTGATGATATGAGACTGTTGTACGAGAACGATATCCGTTTCTTAAAGCAGTTCTAAGGAAGCCATTGATTATAGTTTGAAAGAAGGAGAAGCATTATGAATACAGCATTATCATGGATCAAGGCATACGTACCGGAGCTTTCCTGCACAGATCAGGAATACTGTGATGCCATGACTTTGACAGGAACCAAGGTGGAGGGCTTCGAGAGAGCCGACAAGAATCTTGATAAAATCGTGATCGGGCAGATCATGAAGATTGAAAAGCATCCTGACGCGGATAAACTCATTGTGTGTCAGGTCAATATCGGAAGTGAGACCATCCAGATCGTTACGGGGGCTCCCAATGTAAAAGAAGGAGACAAAGTACCGGTTGTGCTTGACGGCGGCAAGGTGGCAGGCAGCGCACACAGCGATGGCCCGTTGCCGGAGGACGGCATTCAGATCAAGGCAGGAAAACTGAGAGGAGTCCCTTCCAATGGTATGATGTGCTCCATTGAGGAGCTTGGATCAACCAGAGAGATGTATCCCGAGGCACCGGAGAACGGCATCTATATTTTCCCGGAGGATGCAGAGGTGGGTGCCGATGCCATCGAGGCGCTTGGCCTGCATGACACGGTATTCGAGTATGAGATCACGTCCAACCGTGTGGACTGCTACAGCGTGATCGGTATCGCCAGAGAAGCGGCAGCTACTTTTGACAAACCGTTCTGTCCTCCTGTTGTCACCGTGAAAGAAAATGATGAAAAAGTAGAGGATTATGTCAGTGTGGAGGTGCAGGATAAGGATCTGTGCACCAGATACTGCGCGAGAGTATGCAAGAATATCAAGATCGGTCCCTCACCGAAGTGGATGCAGAGACGTCTGGCAGCCAGCGGTATCCGCCCGATCAACAATCTCGTTGATATCACCAACTATGTGATGGAAGAGTATGGACAGCCGATGCATGCGTTTGATCTGGATACGATCGCAGGACACAAGATCATTGTACGCCGTGCCAAAGACGGCGATGAGTTCCAGACACTGGACGGGCAGATCCGCAAGATGGATCACGATGTCCTGATGATCTGTGATGCCGAGAAAGAGATCGGTATTGCCGGTATTATGGGCGGAGAGAATTCCAAGATCACGGATGACGTCAAGACAGTCCTGTTCGAGGCAGCAACTTTTAACGGACCGAATATCAGAAAATCAGCCAAGAGGATCGGCCTTAGAACCGATGCGTCCGGCAAATTTGAGAAGGGGCTTGATCCCAGAAATGCAGAAGAGGCGATCAACCGTGCCTGCCAGCTGATCGTAGAGTTGGGCTGTGGTGAGGTCGTGGGCGGCATGATTGATGAGGGCGCTCCGTTAAAGGAACTGAACAGAATTCCTTTTGAACCCGACCGTATCAACAGTCTGCTCGGAACAAGTGTTTCCAGAGACGACATGCTTGCTATTTTCAAAAAGCTTGAACTTGAGTATGATGAGAAAGATAATGTGCTGATCATTCCTTCCTTCAGGCAGGATCTGATCGGCAATGCCGATATTGCGGAGGAAGTGGCAAGATTCTTCGGATACGACAAGATTCCGACCACACTGCCGAGTGGCGAGGCGACGACAGGTAAGCTTCCGTTTAAACTGAGAGTTGAGCAGAAGGCTAAGGATATCGCAGAGTTCTGTGGTTTTTCCCAGGGAATGTGCTATTCCTTCGAGAGTCCCAAGGTGTTTGACAAGTTGCTTCTGCCTGAGGACAGTGAGCTGAGAAAGACGGTGACGATCGCCAATCCGCTGGGAGAAGATTTCTCCATTATGAGAACAACTTCCCTGAACGGTATATTGACGTCACTTTCTACCAACTATAACAGAAGAAACAAGGATGTGCGTCTGTATGAACTGGGCAACATTTATCTGCCGCATCAGGTGCCGGTGACGGAACTCCCGGAGGAGCGTATGCAGCTGACACTCGGTATGTATGGCGAGGGAGATTTCTTCACGATGAAAGGTGTCGTGGAGGAGATGTTCACCTGCCTCGGCATGACAAAGAAGCCGGAGTATGATCCGAATGCGGGCAAGTCATTCCTGCATCCCGGCAGGCAGGCACAGATCTGCTATGACGGTGTGATCGTCGGATTCCTCGGGGAGGTGCATCCTGAGGTGCTTGACAATTATGACATCGGTACGAAGGCATATGTTGCAGTGCTCGACATGCCGGAGGTTACGAAATTTGCGACCTTTGACAGAAAGTACACCGGCATTGCGAAATATCCTGCGGTGACAAGGGATATCAGTATGGTCGTGCCCAAGGAGATTTTGGTGGGCGAGATCGAAAAGATGATCGCTCAGAGAGGCGGCAAGATTCTCGAGAGTTATCAGCTCTTTGACCTCTATGAGGGCGAGCAGATCAAAGCCGGTTATAAATCGGTCGCATATTCCATCGTGTTCAGAGCGCTCGACAGGACGCTGGAGGAGAACGATATCACCGGTGCGATGAAGAAGATCTTAAACGGTCTTGAGAGCATGGGAATCGAACTGAGACAGTAAGGGAGACAACTGAAATGGAAAAGAAAAATGTTTGGGAGAGCTATGATGAGAAAAAGCTCTCCCAGGTAGAAAAATTTGCAAAGGAATATATGCAGTTCCTCGATGGATAAAAACAGTAAAGTAACAGACCCTTTTGACCCAACAA
>CAMGRE010000201.1 GCA_946061355.1 uncultured bacterium
AGCAGAGACAATATCGCCACCGCGCCAAGCACGATCTTTAAAATGCCTGCCGCACCGTTCCTTTTTCTCTGAATAAGCACTTCAATAAATGTATGATCCATCGGTTTATCCTTTCCCCGTCTGCTTCTCAGTACACACCCGGAAACTTCCGCTTCCACATACACTTATAGTAATACAAAACAGGGGCAGTTTCAAGCAATTTACGCCTGCAGTTTAGAAAGGAGTTCTTTTAACAGCGCATTTACCGATCCGGGATCTGCCTTTCCTTTCATCGCCTTCATCGTCTGCCCTACCAGAAATCCGATGGCTTTCTCTTTGCCGCCGAGATAATCGGAAACCGACTGGGGATTCTCCGCGATCACGCGCTCTACCGTCGACCGCAGCTCGCCCTCGTCATTCACGGTCTTTAAGCCCTTCTCCTCAACATAACTTTCGGGATCGATATCCTTTGCAAACATCACCTCGAAGACCTCTTTCGCCACGGTGTTGGTGATCGCCTTTGCATCCACCAGCGAGATCAGCTTCGCAAGGTGTTCCGGTGAGAAGCACAGATCCGCCGCGTCCGTCTCCGTCTCTTTCATCAGACGCATCGTCTCTCCCATCAGCCAGTTGGACACCTTCTTGGGTTCGGTTCCGAGTGCCACCGTCTCCTCGAACAGATCCGCCATCCGCTTGGCTCCTGTGATGATCTCGATATCATAATCCGGAATATCAAACTCACGACGATAACGCTCCATCTTCTCCTCGCGGAATTCCGGCTGCGCTGCGCGGATCTGTTCAAGCCATTCATCGCTCACATGCACCGGCGTCAGATCCGGGTCAGGGAAGTACCGGTAGTCCTGCGCATCCTCCTTGGAACGCATGGTATAAGACACACCTTTGCCGTCATCCCATCTTCTGGTCTCCTGCACGACCGCCTCTCCCGCTTCGAGCAGATCGATCTGGCGTTCTCTCTCGCCTTCAATCGCTCTGGCAATCGCACGGAATGAATTCAGATTCTTCATCTCCGTTCTGGTTCCGAATTCCTTCGCTCCCACCTCACGCACAGACAGGTTCACATCCGCACGCATGGAACCCTCCTGCAGCTTGCAGTCGGAGGCGCCGAGATACTGGATCATCAGGCGCAATTTTTCCAAATAAGCGATGACCTCATCGGCGTTTCGCATATCCGGTTCCGACACGATCTCGATCAGCGGCACACCGGAACGGTTATAATCCACCAGCGTACAGTCTTCCCACTCGTCATGGATGAGTTTCCCCGCATCCTCCTCCATATGGATCTCGTGGATGCCGACTTTCTTCGTGCCGCTCTCCGTGGTAATCTCCACGTAACCGTCACGGCAGATCGGCAGATAGAGCTGGGAAATCTGATAATTCTGAGGGTTATCTGGATAGAAATAATTCTTCCTGTCGAACTTGCAGTACCGCGTGATCTTACAGTTTGCCGCCAGGCCCACCGCCACGGCATATTCGAGTACCTTCTTATTTAATACCGGAAGGGAACCCGGCATGCCGGTACAGACCGGGCAGGTATGGGTATTCGGCTCTCCGCCGAACGCCGTGGAGCAGCCGCAGAAAATTTTCGTTCTGGTCGCAAGCTCCACATGAACTTCCAGACCGATCACTGTCTCGTATTCTCGTGCCATTTATCTGCCCTCCTTATCCAGACCGAAGGGTCCTCTTGCTTTCTCATATGTGTACGCCATCCGCAAAAGCTTTTTCTCCCGGAAACAATCCCCGATGAGCTGCACGCCAATCGGCAGCCCTTTACTGTCCACGCCACAGGGAACCGTGATTCCCGGAAGTCCCGCCAGATTTACCGATATCGTATAGATATCACCCAGATACATCTGGATCGGGTCCTGCAAACTCTTGCCGAGCTCCGGCGCCGTCGTGGGCGCAGCCGGCCCCAGTATCACATCATATCTGGAAAACGCATCGTCAAACGCCTTTTTGATCAGTGCCTTTACCCGGAGCGCTTTCAGATAATACGCATCATAATAACCGGAACTTAAGACAAACGAGCCAAGCATAATACGACGCTTGACCTCCGCCCCGAAGCCCTGGGAGCGCGTCTTCTTATACATCTTGTGAAGTTCTTCACAATCCTCGGCGCGATAACCGTATTTGATCCCGTCAAAGCGTTCCAGATTCGAGCTTGCCTCCGCCGCGGCGATCGTATAATATGCCGGGATGGCATAATCCACCAGACTTAAGTCAAACTCTTCCACCACCGCGCCTTTTGCTTTCAAAAGCTCTGCCGCTGCCAGTACGGATGCTTTTACCTCAGGATCAAGTCCCTCCCCGAAATAGTCTCTGGGAATGCCGATCTTCATTCCGGCAACGTCCTCCTGCAGTGCAGAAGTAAAGTCTGTGTCATCACGTTTCATGGAAGTGGAATCCTTGGGATCATGTCCCGCAATGATTTCCAAAATCGCTGCACAGTCTGTCACATCCTTACAGAGCGGCCCGATCTGGTCAAGTGAAGAACCGTAAGCAATCAGTCCGTAGCGGGAAACCGTGCCGTATGTCGGCTTCATCCCCACCACGCCGCAGAAGGATGCAGGCTGTCTGATGGACCCTCCGGTGTCGGAGCCGAGCGCAAAGAAGCACTCGCCTGCTGCCACCGCCGCTGCCGATCCGCCCGAAGAACCGCCCGGCACATGTCCTTCATTCCAGGGATTTCTGGTAACGCCGTAAGCGGATGTCTCCGTCGTCGAACCCATTGCGAACTCATCCATATTCGTCTTGCCGAGGATCACTGCCCCCGCCTCCTCCAGCCGGATCACCGCATCCGCCGTGAAGGTGGGCACAAAGTTCCCCAATATTTTCGAGGAACATGTCGTGAGCATCCCCTTCGTACACATATTGTCCTTGACCGCCACAGGCACTCCGGCAAGCGGTCCGGTCAGTGTGCCGTCATCGATCTTTTTCTGCACTTCGTCTGCTCTCTGTAACGCGCCTTCCCTGTCAACCGTCACGTAGCAGTTCAGGCTCTCTTCTCTTTTTGCAATGGCGTCAAGAGAAGCTTCCACAGCCTCTCGCACCGTCACTTTTTTCTCTCTGATCGCAGCTGATAATTCCACAGCCGTCATCTGTGCCAAATCCATACCGGGAGCCCTCCTATTCAAATGTCCGGGGCACCATGAACATGCCGTCCTTCTCCCCCGGTGCGTTTGTCAACAGTTCCTCTCTGGTATCGCCGTTTGTGACCACGTCCTCACGGAATACATTCTCCACGGGAAAAACATGGGACATCGGCTCCACGCCGGTCGTGTCCAGTTCTCCCAGCTTATCGATATAGTCGAGCATCCTGCCCATATCCTTCTTAGCCTGCTCCTTCTCCTCGTCGGAGAGTTCCAGTTTTGCAAGGATGCCTACATATTCAATTGTCTCATCGGAAATGATATTTGCCATACTTTCCTCTTTCCGGCGTACTTTTCACGCCATCATGGTCGTTTGGAAAGGGTACATCCAAACTATGCCTCCGTCAATCTCTTACCTTGATGTGTACCTCACGAAGCTGCTGTTCCGTCACGTCATTCGGGGCGCCGCACATCAGATCCTGCGCATTGCCGTTCATCGGAAATGCGATTACCTCGCGGATGTTTTCCTCGTTCCGAAGCAGCATGATCATACGGTCCACACCGGGCGCCATGCCTGCGTGCGGCGGAGCACCGAACTGGAATGCCTGATACAGTGCGCCGAATTTGTTCTTCAGTGTCTCCTCATCATAGCCCGCCAGCGCAAACGCCTTGACCATGATGTCGATATCATGATTTCTCACAGCGCCGGAGGACAACTCCACACCGTTACATACGATATCATACTGATAAGCCAGAATTTCCAGTGGATCCTGCTCCTCAAGTGCTTTCAGTCCGCCCTGCGGCATGGAGAAAGGATTGTGCGTAAAGCCCAGCTGCTTTGTCTCCG
>CAMGRE010000202.1 GCA_946061355.1 uncultured bacterium
TGCCTTATGAATATTATGAGAAATACAAGATCCGCCGTTACGGTTTCCATGGCACGAGCCATGACTTCGTGTCAAAGCGTGCGGCTGAGATCCTTGGGAAGAGCCGTGATGATCTCAAGATCATTGTGTGCCACTTGGGTAACGGCGCTTCCGTATCCGCAGTGGATCACGGGAAGAGCGTGGATACTTCCATGGGACTCACACCTCTTGAGGGATTGATCATGGGAACCCGCAGTGGTGACATGGACCCTGCCATCGTGGCATTCCTTGCACAGAAGGAGGGACTGAGCGCGCAGGAGGTCATCGACATTTGCAACAAGAAGTCCGGTGTGCTGGGACTTTCCCGGAAGTCGAGCGATTTCAGAGACCTGGCGGAGGCTGCGGCAGCAGGCGATGCACAGGCGGAAACGGCACTTGAGACTTATGCTTACCGCGTAGGAAAATACATCGGTGCTTATACGGCGGCAATGAACGGTGTGGATGTCATTGCATTTACAGCCGGTGCGGGAGAGAACAATGCTGAGGTCAGACGGCTGATCGGTCAGTACATTGGCTATCTCGGAACGAATATCGATCCTGAGAAGAATAAGCTCAGAGGTCAGGAGGTCATCCTTTCGGATGAAGGCTCCAAAGTTGTGACGATGGTGGTTCCTACAGATGAAGAACTTGCCATTGCAAGAGAGACGGTAAGACTGGTAAAATAAGAATAGGCTGAACGGGGACAGGCGGAAAGCCTGTCCCCGTTTTGATGAGCGCAAAAGAGAATTGAAGATTCATGGTATAGGGGGTGTCAGTATGATTACATCATTGACAGCAGAATGGTGGATCCATCAGGGGGTCTGGCTCTTAAGAATATTGCTGGCAGGCATATGCGGCACAGCGATCGGTGCGGAGCGGCAGAGTCAGCTCAAAGCAGCGGGAGTGAGGGAGCACCTGATCGTGGCGGTTGCATCGGCATTGATGATGCTGATCTCCAAGTATGGATTTTTTGATGTGGTGCAGGTCTCCGGAATGGGCGTGGATGCCTCCAGGATCGCGGCAGGCATCATTACCGGAATCGGTATTCTGGGCGGCGGCCTTGTCTTTATCGGGAAAAGAGGCTTTGTCAACGGACTTACAACAGCTTCCGGAATCTGGGTGACGGTGGGCGTCGGTATGGCGGCAGGCGCCGGAATGTATCTGCTGGCAGTCGAGGTAACTGTGCTGATCCTCGTGGTGCAGGCATGTTTTCACAGGAATCCCCGGATCGGCAAGGAGCCGCTGCGGGGGCAGATCATCTTTTCCATACAGGATGCAGACGGAGAGGAAAAGATAAAGGATATGATCTCGGAAATTGAGAAATCCGGTATGAAGATCAACAGGCTCAAGTGGGAATCCGGCGGGAAGAAAGCCGCACTGCTCCGCTGCAACGTAGTGCTCCGGCCGGATATGGGCAGGAAAGATTTTGTGGAATGCATTTCTCATTTTGACGCGGTGATCTCCTATGAAATCTGAGTGACAAACGGAAAGTACAGTGCTATGATGAAGGCATTACAGGCACAATCATAATGAGCACAGGTGAGCCGGAACAGGTAGGTTTAGGATGAAGATAGAGCTTCCCGAAAAAGTGAAAAAGATTCTGAACACACTGACAGAAGCAGGCTATGAGGCATATGCGGTAGGCGGGTGTGTGCGGGATTCCATATTGGGTCGCGTTCCGAATGACTGGGATGTCACCACTTCCGCAAAGCCTATGGAAGTGAAGGCGCTCTTTCCCCGGACGGTGGATACCGGTATCCAGCACGGTACGGTGACGGTGATGCTTGGCAGGGAAGGCTTTGAAGTGACCACATACAGGATTGACGGGGAGTATGAGGACAGTCGTCATCCGAAGGAAGTCACATTCACCGCAAGTCTTGCAGAGGACTTAAAGCGCAGAGACTTTACGATCAATGCGATGGCATATAATGAACAGGCAGGACTCGTTGATCTCTTTGACGGTATTCGTGACATCAGGGAAAAACGGATGCGCTGTGTCGGGAATCCGGAGGAACGCTTCTCGGAGGATGCGCTGCGCATGATGCGCGCGGTGCGTTTTTCGGCACAGCTCGGTTATGAGATTGATGAGGAAACAGCGCAGGCCATCGTCAAAATGGCGCCTACGCTCCGCAAGATCAGTGCGGAACGGATCCAGACGGAACTTCTGAAGCTAGTGCTGTCAGATCATCCGGATTATCTGCGCAGGGCGTATGAGACCGGCCTGACATCCGTCTTTTTCCCGGAATTTGACCGGGCGATGGAGCAGGATCAGAATCATCCCCATCACAAATATTCTGTCGGGGAGCATACGCTGCATGCCATGCAGGCTGTGGAGCCGGAACGGGTGCTGCGGCTGACCATGCTGTTTCATGATCTGGGCAAGCCCGATGTACACATGGTGGATGAAGAAGGCATCGATCATTTTAAGGGACATGCAGCTGTCGGTGAGGAGATTGCGCACAGAGTGCTGCGCCGTCTGAAATTTGACAACGATACGACCGATAAAGTAAAAAAGCTCGTTTTTTATCATGATTATCATGTGGCGGAAACGCAGAGCGGTGTCCGCCGGGCGGCAAACAGGATCGGGGTGGAGCTTTTTCCTGCACTTTTAAAGACGAAATATGCGGACGTTGCGGCACAGAGTGATTACAGACGACAGGAGAAACTTACTACGCTGCAACATCTGGAAGCGATCTACAGAGAGATACTTGAAGAGGGACAATGCATGACCTTAAAGGATCTGGCCGTGACCGGAAAGGATCTGATCGAGGGTGGCATGAAGCCGGGCAAGGAGCTGGGAGAGGCGCTTGCGCGCCTTCTGGATGTGGTTTTGGATCACCCGGAATACAACACAAAAGAACAGCTTCTTAAGATTTGTTTTCCGGAATCCCGATAGGGCGCATTTTTCATTCGGATTTTTCATAAGATAGGTAGTGACCAATCTTAGGGGGAATCTACGTGAATGACAGAGCAGTCAGTGTGCTGGAGGAGTACGATCTTGAAGTGCTTCGTACCTGGAAAGGAAGAGGAACGATCCTTTTTGAGACAAAAGAAGGGATCTGTATATTAAAAGAATATACCGGGATGACAGATCGGCTTGTCTGGCAGAATACACTGCTTACACATATAAAAGAACAGGGTGACCGAAAAGTGGAGCAGATCCTTCCCAACAAGGAAGGAGAACTCTTTACAAAGGATCAGGATCAGATCACATATATTGTAAAGACATATCCTCAGGGCAGAGAGTGCAGCATACGCGATCCGGAGGAATGCGGGCGGGCTATGGAGAGACTGGCCGGTCTGCACCGGAGGATGCATATGAGCGTGGGGCCGGAGCAGGAAATGAATGTGAAAATGCCGCTGCCGCTCACAAAGGAATATGAGAAGCATAACCGGGAACTGAAGCGGGTGCGCAAATATCTGCGCGATAAGAGCCAGAAGAGTGATTTTGAATTTTATCTGCTCAAAAATTATGATCTGTTTCTGGAGAAAGCGGTCTCCGTATCGGCAGAATGGAAACAGTATTGCGAAAGAAAAGCAGAGCTGCCAACCGTATCAAAGGATGTCTGGTGCCATGGGGATTATCAGCATCACAATATTATTGTGGAAAATGATGACATGTACGTCATAAATTTTGAAAAATGCGGTCTGGACAGTCAGGTCAGGGATGTATATCTGTTCTTTCGCAAATTCCTGGAAAAGACGAACTGGTCGACAGCTACGGGAGAAAAGCTGTTAAAGGCATATGAGCGGGAAAATCCGCTGAATGCAGAAGACAGGGCACAGTTGTATTACCGGCTTCTGTATCCGGAGAAGTTCTGGAAGATCGTTAATTTTTATTACAACGCCGGACGGTCCTGGCTTACCGGAAAGAATATTGAGAAATTTGAGCA
>CAMGRE010000203.1 GCA_946061355.1 uncultured bacterium
CAAGCCACAAATGTTCTTTATCCGCCATTTTGTAATATGACTCAAAATAGAGCCTGTTATGAATTCCCGTAAGGTAATCGTGGCTGACACTCTCCCTGAGCTGTATGTACAGCTTACAGTTGACAAGTGCCATCTCAATATTGGCCTGAACCAAAGTCAGGATCTCAATGTCGTCCTCGTTAAAGTTGCCCTTATACAGACTGTCAAAATTCAAAACCGCTGCCAGCTTGCCGTGAACACGCAGCGGAACGCTGATCGTTGACTGCAGCGTCACTTTTTTATTCTCTTCCCCGACGCTGATGGGATAATAATTGTCCAAAAACGGATTCAGATCCGCTATATTGGCAATGCGGTCACACTTCCCGTGAGTTTCCCTATATAGGAACGTATCCTTTAACGGAATATCCGCAATACAGTCGCATTCATCATATCCGCGCAGTGCAACCACCTTCGCCATATCGCCCCGGATCTCCATCACAGAGCAGAATTCAAAATTCCTTACCATCCGCTGCGCGTATTCCAGAATGAACTCATAAACCTGTTCAAGTGATTCCAACATAGCTGATTTCTGTGTCATCTCCAGCATCAGCTGATAGATGTAACTGATCCGCTGCATCTTAAAAAGCTTCGTCTGATCCCCTGTGATATCGAGCATCTCACCAAGAAAATAACTTTTTCCCCCATACAGGACAGTACGCGCCGTGATCTTCATATTCAGCGTCCTGTCCTTCCGGTCGTGAAGCACCGTGGTCATTTCAATTTCTTTCCGCTCGGCGTAATCTCTGTAGATCTTCTCAAGATCCTTCGGCAGCAGATTCAACTGCTGTGCACCGGGGCAAAGAGGTATCACTTCTTCTGTATTGAACAGAAACATCGGCTTATATGAAAATCGTTCTATTGTGCTTTTATCCTGCTCTGTAAAACACTCCATCAGAGGCCTCCGGCGTACAATTATCAATACTTTAAACTATTGTATCATATCTGTCGGATAACTTCCAGTAAAATTATGAAATACGACCAATTGTATGAGATTTTATACTTACTGCCTCTGAACGCTATTTTCCCTCCAGTTCCTTCACACGCTCTTCCACAAATGTCTTCGTCTGTGCCTTATCCATATCCAGTGCTACTGCCAGTTCACCATACAGATTTTCCTCAGCAATCGCATAATACCGTTCATCCACAGCCGTCACTTTTTTCCCGTCTGCCAGGCGCTCCTGTTTTCTCAAATAGATCGTCTTGATGATCTTCACATATTCCCTGCAGTCGCATTTCCTGACTGCCTCCTTGTATTCCGTCTCTCTCCTTCTCTCGTCACCTATCCATAAGGTTTCCACATTCTGTATCTGGTCGATCAGCGCTAAGGCATCCTCCCGTGTCATTGTCGGGCGCATGATCACCTTTTCGTTATCCACGGGTGTAAAAATTCTGCTGTCCTTGTTTTTCAACGGATTCAGCGTGTAATACATCCTTCCCTTTGTGCCCATTCCCGTATCGATGGGACCGATCTTTTCCACCCTGCACACACCGTTGCCGCCGTAAATAATCAATTCGCCAATCTCAAACATTCTTTCACCTTTCATCTTGCAGACGCGCAGCACTACCGTTAACGCCATGCAGCAGATATCATCTGCCATTTTGCCACTATCATTTTTATTTTATCAATTATTCTTCCCAAATGTAAGTAGTTTTCATACAAAACTCTTTAAAATTAAGGAAATATGTGTCAAAAAAGGCTGTGGAAACCATTCCACAGCCTTCTTTTTCGATATTTGCCCGCGCAGAACAACTCCGGGGCAAAAAATGTATCATTCATTGGACTTCAGCGCGTCCACCATATTCATCCGTCTGATCCTTCCCGACATCATGAGACCTGCCGTCAGTGCGATCACAATAGCGCCTGCGGAGGCCGTCAGATAAGAATTCACGGTGATCACTTCCACCATATCCTGCGTCTCGCCCATATCCGAGAACATCGCATGGGTAAATGCCCTCCCGAGAGGTATGCCGGCAATGACTCCGATCACACCGACGATCAGATTCTGTGTCAGGATCATTCCGCGGATGACCTTCTCCTGCAGCCCAAGCACCTTTAACGTCGTATATTCCCGTACTTTTTCCACAAAGGAGAGTTCCGACAGATTATATAACACGACCAATCCCAACATGACAGCCACACCGATCATCAGAGCAATCATGGTATTCATGATCGAAAGTGAATCAAACATTTCCTGCTGCCTCACTCGGGCATCCTGTACCGCCTGTACTTCATCCTCATCCGCAAGGTCATCGGGGAGCTGATAATTTGTCAGCACCTGATTCGGTTCAAAGTCACATTCCAGTTTCCTAAACCGTTGTGCGCTCATCGTAAGTCCCTGCCCCGTAGGCGTGCGGTTGCAGCCCGTGATGCGGACCCGGTAAACCGTATCATCGCCCATGATCTTAAAGCGCACCATCTCGCCCGGCTGCACATCCAGAAGCTCCGCCATCTTGGTGCTGATCAGCACATCATCCCCCGTAAGTCGGATCTCATTCTGATCATAATCCTGGAAATGCATCATACTTCCGCTGTCAACAACTGTCAGTGTCGCCGACTTTACTTTCTGTTCCGCTGTCCCTTCCTTCCCCACCAATTCAATGGATGACATCTGTACCTGCTGCCCGCCATATTTCCTGGCATACTCACCCACCGTAAAGGCATCCGTCCCGGGTTCAAACACGATCGTCCTCGCGTTCAGATTCAGCTTTCCAAACATCTGCTCCGGCATATAATTCATGGAATCCCTGCAGCCAAAAGCACAGATCAGCAGCATCATGGAGCCTGCCACGCCGAATACCCCCATCAGTGTCCGCAGCTTATTCTTGCGAATATCGCGGATATTCCACTGAGAGACAAATCCCATGGCTCTCCAGACGGCAGTGCGCTCAAACGCCGACGGCTTCATATTCTTAGGCGCTTTGGGACGCAGTGTCTGCGCCGGCATACCCTTAAGTTCTTTCCTGCATGCCAGGAAGCACACAAACGTCGCGATCGCCGTCACGACCAGAACCGCTATGAGATGTCTGGCAGAAAAACAGATCTCCCAATGCGGCAGCAGATAGATCTTGCGCATGGAATTCAGCACAATCACCGGGAACCATTTTGCCCCGACAACAGCGCCGCAGACGGAACCGGCCAGACATACCACAAACCCGAAAGAAACATAGTGAAGCAATATCCTGCCATCCGAAAAACCGAGTGCCTTCATTGTTCCGATCTGTGTCCGCTGATTTGCAGCCATTCTTGTCATCGTCGTCGTGATGCCAAGCACGGCAATGAGCATAAAAATCGATGGGAACATCACACTCATTGTCCTGTGCTGCTCCATTTCCGCAAGAAATGTGGAATAACTTGCATTTTCTTTTCTGTCAACGACCAGCAGATCATCCATTTCCAACAGGCTTTTGAATTGATCCTTCATGTCCGCCGACGCGTTGCTGTCATCCGTATATGTCCCAAACGTATCCACCTTCAGCATATTATAAAAATCAGGCGCCCCGGACATTTCCTCTCCGCTCATCATCAGATAGCAGTCTCCCGGCAGGAACGCATATCCGAAGGTTCCGTAATCCGGTACCATCTCCCCCTGCTTTGAAGAATAATATACATGTTCTGGGCTCATGACTGTGCCGAGAATCTTAAGGGTGAGTTTCTCATCACCCGCCTTCACGGTCAGTTCATCCCCCGGCGAGAGTTTCTGTCTCCTCGCGAACTGTTCATCCAGCCAGAATCCCTTTTTATTCACATAAAAGGCTTCACCACGCACCACATACGGCATCGACACATTGTTTTCCTCCAGGAAATACAAGGTCACCTCCGCCTCCTCGCTGCCTTTCCCGATGATCCCTTCCGCCTTTGCATCAACTGTCC
>CAMGRE010000204.1 GCA_946061355.1 uncultured bacterium
AAGTAATGCACTGATAAGTTTCTTTTTCATAGCTTTTCCTCTCTCTCCTTTTTTTGTGATAGTATCTCCGAATGCTATCACTCTGATACATGAACTTAATATGTTTTGTGTTCCGGTAACGGTTTCGGTATCGTTATCGGTAACGTTTCCGTAATTGAAATATAGCATATAAAAAAGCCTCTTGCAAGAGGCTTTTTATAACTTTGTTACAAACCTAAAAAAACCGGTCTTCGTTTTTGTGGAAATGTCACAAAATCCTGTCGATCGCCTCCGCGATCTGCTCGTAAACCGGTGGCTTCAGGAAGTATCCTGCCGGCTTTAACTCCAGGACCTTAAAAATATGCTCTCTGTCCGAGATACCCGTCAAGAAGATAACCGGAACGTCCTTGATCTTTTCCTCCGCACGGATCATCTGAAACATCATCCTGCCGTCACAAATCGGCATATCATAATCCAGAATAATCAGATCCGGCGGCTCTTTGCCGATGATCGTCATTGCCTGTGTGGCAGAAACGGCCAGTGACACCTTATAGGATTTTTCAAACATCTCTTTCATGCTGCGGAGCAATTCCGGGTCATCATCCACCATCAGAATATGCTTCCGGTTGTCCCTCCGCTTCTCATACTCTGCAACGATATCCTCCATATACAGACCTAATTTTTGGCAGACAGTTTCCAGAACGACCTCATTATTCACCGGGCGTATCAGATTCCGGAACTGGTCATTTTCGTAATATGCCTCAAAGATCACCTTCTCCGTCTCCGTTCCGATCGTTATAACGGGAATCTGCCGATGGTTCAGATACAGTTCATTCATAAACCCGCTGTGGATCTCATACAGACCGACCAGACTGATGATCACGAGATCCGGATTGTATACGCGCAGCAGCCCTTTGGAGACTTCGATATTATCAGAACACAACTGTACTTGAAAATACCGTAGGAAATAACTATTCAGGTTCTTGGTGATTTCGTTCAGTTTTCCAAAAATCAAAATTCTTTTCATACCGTCTCCCTTCCTCAATCCGGCAGCATCTCTAACACGAGTTGCTGTGCTTCCTCGTATTTTAAATCCCGCACAAGCTGACTGAGTTCTCTCATTTGTTCTTTCAGCGTTCCCTCGCAGGGATATTGTCTGATCTCCCCTACAATGACATCCGCACCGTCAATATCCATCTGTTCCAGCGCGTTTCGCAGCATGCAAAGTCTTCCGTACAGTTCTGTTATATCTCCCGTCTGTCCCGCTTCCTGCTCTTCTGCCTGTCCATGCCCTTTTGCCTGTCCCGGTTCCTCTGTACACGCCGCCTGCTCTCCATCTTCCGGCAGCAGAATGCTGAGTCTGTCCTGATATTGCTTCAGTTCGTCCAGCAGAACCGGTGTAACTGCCCTGATCTTGTCAAGTTCACCCGCCGCCGCACCGTATTCCAGCACGCGCGCAATCCCCGATAACGGGATCGCACCGATCATCGCCGCCGTGCTCTTGAGGGCATGAACCTTTGTGCGGTACTGCTTCAACCCGTTCTCTGTTTCAATCTCCCCAAACAGGCCGGCTATTTCCCCTTCCATATCGTCAATCCTGTCATAGAAATCAAGTGCAGCCGACTTCAAACTCTCCGTGTCCGGGAAATGCCTCGCGGCGTAATCCCAGTCAATCCCGTCGATATAGGGCAATGCTTCCTCCACGGGCGCTTTTCCTGCCGCTTTCCGCGCTGCCCCGTCCGTTGCTTCCTGCACTTTCGCCTGATCATCTGTATCCTGATCAACTGTATGCTCCCTGATCAACTCCTGCGGTAGCTTTTCCCGCAACAGCTTCTCCAGCTTTGCCGGAGCGATCGGTTTGGAAAGGAATCCGTCAAAACCTGCTGCCTTATACTGCTCTCTGGCCTCTGATGTTGCATTTGCGGAAAACGCGATCACCGGTGTATCCATACACAAATTATACTGCATCGCACGCATCTTCTGCAATGTTTCGATTCCATCCATCGTCATCATCATGTGATCGAGAAATATCAGGTCAAAATGTTGTTCTTTTACAATCCTAAGACACTCTTCCCCGCTTCCTGCCGTACTGACCTGCACACCTGTTTCTTTTAAGAGCGAACAGAACACTTTTCTATTCATTTCATTGTCATCGACAACCAGAATGCATGCTTGCGGCGCATACAGACTCGCCTCGTAAACGTATTCCTCTGCTTTTCCCTTAAATCTCTCCTCAAGACTGCCCAGACACCGTGCATCGACAATTCTCTGCTCCAGATAGAAGGAAAAAGTTGACCCTTTTCCGTATTCGCTCTCCACGATCAGATGACTTCCCATTTTTTCAAGCAACTGCTTCGTGATCGAAAGTCCAAGCCCGATCCCCTCAATACTGCGGTTTTTGACCTCATCGATCCGCTCAAACGCCTCAAACAGCCGGGAGATATTCTCCGGTTTGATCCCGATTCCCGTATCCTTCACTTCAAAAAACAGAGTAACCGCATCTCCATGTTCGTTGCCGCTTACAGATAGAACAACCTCTCCTTTTTCCGTATACTTCACTGCATTGGTCAAAAGATTCATCAGTATCTGCCGGATCCTGACATCATCTCCGACCAGGAAGGAAGGCAGATCCGGTGACGCACAGATCCTGAATTCCAGCCCTTTGACCTGCGCTCTGTCAATAATCATATGATATACATCATTCAGCAGACTCCCCAGGCCATATTCCACCGGGTAAACCGACATCTTCCCCGACTCGATCTTCGTCAGGTCAAGGATATCATTGATAATTCCCAGTAACGTCTGCGCCGCAGATTTGATATTTCCCGCATATTCCCGTATAGTGCTCTCTTTGCTTTCTCTCAGAACCATTTCATTCATTCCGATCACGGCATTGATCGGTGTCCGGATCTCATGGGAGATGCTTGCGAGAAATACGGACTTGGCGGAATTTGCCTCCTCCGCTTTTTTCTTCTCTTCCTTAATGCGTTCCACCAGAAGGACATCCGGATTTTCGGTCGTCAGGAAAAAAGCAAGGCAGATGACCGTAATTCCAAAACCGGATACCAGGGAACTGGGGACGATCATCTGATACAGGCAGACACCGCCCTGTATGCAAAGCGCCAGAAATATGATCTTTTTCTTTTTGCGGTTAATGCAGGCGCGATACCGCCACAGGCAGACTGCTCCCACAGCGAAGCAATATATGATGCAGAAATAGAGCACCACAACCGAAGGTCCCGTGGTATAATTTCCCTTCGGAGTCTGCACATATCGGATCGGAAGGATCCAGAGAAGTATCACATCCAGAAATGGAAGCACTTTCAGCCATCTCCTTTTTCCGGTCAGCTTTCCCGCTCCGGATTGTCTGATCAATGTCATGCAATACTGGAATATGAGATAGGCTACCACAACCATGCTGGCAAAAAACAGCTTATGAAATACCATATTCCAGATTGGCGGCACAGTCTCCAGATGATGGACCGTATAGACCGTGATCCCGTCAAAGATCAGATTGATGCACGCACTAAGTAACAAAACAGAGAAAATCATGTGTTCCTGAGATTTTTTCCGTTTTGCCGAAAAATAGATCCCGCTAATAAAGCAGATCATGATCAGGCAGCAAATCTGTAATTTCATCATAATAACATACCTTTCTGTAAAAAACACTAATCCAACAATGATCAGTACATAGCAGCCGCCCGCAGGCATATCTCTTCTATCTTATCCTTATCCATCAGAAAGGCATCCACAATATCGGGATCAAAGGCCTCACCCCGCCCCTTTAAGACAATCTGATAACATTCCTCAGGAGGCAGGGCATCCTTGTAACATCGTTTTGCCGATACCGCATCAAACACATCAGCCACAGCCAGGATGCGAGCGCAAAGCGGTATATCCGTACCTTTAA
>CAMGRE010000205.1 GCA_946061355.1 uncultured bacterium
TGGAAGCAACGGGGCTCGAACCCGTGACCTCTCGCGTGTGAGGCGAACGCTCATCCCGGCTGAGCTATGCTTCCATAGCTCCATTATAGCATAAGGATGAGGGAAATCAAGTTCCATTCTTTCAGTCTACCGCATAATTTAATTTCACAGTAATTGTTGCTGTTTTCAAGCGTGAGGATGTGTCAAAGGATCCACCATAGCTGTACTCGGTATCGGAGTTCTGCGGTGTGATCTGGAATACGCCGAGATTCGCGTTGATCAGTCTGGTCGGCTTGCTCTTGCTGCCTGCAGCGATGATATCGATTCTTGCCCTGGCATTTTCTGTTGCCTGTTCAATCAATTCCAGCTTTAATTCATCCAGTTTCGTATAATAATATTCTGGTGATTCCGAAATAAATGTAATGTTTGATTCGATCAGTTTGGAAATATCGCGGGATACGGCATCCACTTTGTTGAGATCCGTGGAGGTAACAGTGATTTCCTGACACAGATTATAACCGTCCAGATGTTCACCGACATAGTTGCCCTCATCATTGTAATCCGTCACATAATTTGGAGAGATGGTCACGGAACTGAATACAATTTCATCCTCGCTTATTTTATTATCAAGCAGATATTTTTTTACTGTATCGGCATCCTGTTTGATCGTCTGATAAGCTTCTCTCGGAGTGTATCCGTAGGTGGAGAAGCTTCCGCGCCAGACAACCAGATCTGATTCAAAATTCTGACTGGCAGAGCCGGTTGCGGTAATACCGCTGCTGTTTGCAGATTTCTTGTATTTCACATAGCTTATGGAAAAGATGCTGACACAGGCGATCGCTGCCAGTGCGGCGATCAGTGCGATCACAACCGGTGTTTTGGATCCGTGCGGCTTCTTTTCACGGTGATTCGTGTTTACGGATGTCTGTGGAACAGAATATACATTGTTTTCGTTCATAGTTTTCCTCCCCCTGATTAAATTGACAAAAAAAGTACCAACCCCGAAGCTCAAGTCTTCAAAATTGATACTTAAGTGCGCGATCAGGGGCTCGAACCCTGGACACCCTGATTAAGAGTCAGGTGCTCTGCCAACTGAGCTAATCGCGCTCGTATTGCTTTCATTTGCAACGCAAGAGTTATTATAGTATACTGTTTATGAATTTGCAAGATATTTTTTAAAAAATTTAAGAAAAATATATTTCAGGTGAAATAATGATATTTGAAAGTCACGCTCATTATGAGGATAAAGCATTTGATGAAGACAGAGAGATTTTGCTTGACGGTATGAGGGATCATCAGGTCGGGACAGTCATTAATGTGTGTTCTACCGTGGATTCGTTGCAAAAGACAGTTGATCTGACAAGGCAGTATGATTTTATCTATGGTGCAGTGGGGATTCATCCAAGTGAGACTGCAGAACTCACGGATGAAATCTTTGAGGAGATAAGAAAGCTGTGCGCTCTGGACAAGATAGTCGCAGTGGGAGAGATTGGCCTGGATTATTACTGGAAAGAACCCGATCCGGAATATCAGAAAATATGGTTTGAGAGGCAGCTTCTGCTGGCACAGGAAGTAAAGCTGCCGGTGATCATCCATTCCAGGGAGGCGGCGAAGGACACGCTTGATATGATGAAAGCAATGCACGCGGAGAAATCGGGCGGTGTGATTCACTGCTATTCCTATTCTAAGGAGATGGCGGCGGAATTTCTCAAGATGGATTACTATTTCGGCATTGGTGGGGTTATTACTTACAAAAATGCAAAGAAGCTGAAGGAAGCGGTTGAATATCTTCCGATGGACAGGATCTTATTGGAGACGGACAGCCCGTATCTGACGCCTGTTCCCAACCGCGGAAAACGCAATTCCTCATGGAATCTGACGTATGTGGCGGAGGAGATTGGACGGATCAAAGGGATTTCCTCTGAGGAGGTCATTGAGATCACCGAAAAAAATGCACAAAGACTTTTTGGCGTTATGACGAAGAATGAGAGGAACGTATAGGTATGGCAGATTTAGCAAATCCTACACGCACGATAGAGATTCTGAATAAGCATGGATTTCATTTCCAGAAACGGTACGGACAGAATTTCCTGATCGACAGCCATATTCTGGAGAAGATCATTGAGGGTGCGGAAGTGACAGAAGAAGACTGCGTGCTGGAGATCGGACCGGGTATCGGGACGATGACGCAGTATTTGGCGGAACATGCAAGAGAGGTCATCGCGGTCGAGATCGATAAGACACTGATCCCTGTTCTCGAAGATACGCTGTCCGCTTACCATAATGTCACGATGATTAATGAAGATATTCTGAAAGTGGATATCGCAAAAATTGTGGAGGAGCATAATCAGGGAAAACCGGTCAAGGTGGTTGCAAATCTTCCCTATTATATTACGACTCCTATCATTATGGGACTCTTTGAGAGTCATGTGCCTTTAAAAAGTATTACGGTCATGGTGCAGAAGGAAGTGGCAGACCGAATGCAGGTAGGTCCCGGTACCAAGGATTACGGCGCGCTGTCTCTCGCAGTGCAATATTATGCCTCTCCCAAAGTGATCATGACAGTGCCTGCCTCCTGTTTTATGCCAAGACCGAATGTCGACAGTGCCGTGATCCGGCTGAACAGACATGAACAGCCTCCGGTGCAGGTACGGGAGGAAGAAAAGATGTTCCGTATTATCCGCGCAGCATTTAACCAGCGCAGAAAAACGTTGGTAAATAGCCTTGCCAATGCGGGAATCCTGTCTGTGACAAAAGAAGAAATCGCCGAAGCGCTGAAGAATCTGGGACTTTCCCTTTCGGTTCGCGGGGAAGCATTGACTTTGGAACAGTTTGCCGGATTAAGTGATCTTTTGTAAAGATTTAGAAGAAAAATCAAGAATTAGTTGTAGAAAACAGGAAGAATCTACTATATGTTGTAGTTTTTCCTGTTTTCTTTTTGACATCACAATTCTGCTATGATACACTTACTATAATAAATAGTGGGTTATTGTGCAATTTACCGACAGAAATAACTGTATGAGGTGAACAAATTGGATAAGTATGAATACAAGATCCGTTCCGAAGAGATCAAGGAACTGATTGAGAATAAAAAGTATCAGGAGGCTGTGAAGATAGCAGACACGATCGACTGGCGTAAGGTGAAAAGTGTGCTGATGCTCTGTACGATTAGTGATCTGTATAAAATTAACAAAAGATTTGAGGAGAGCCGGGAGATTCTGCTGCTTGCGTATGATCGCAATCCAAACAACAGGATGATCCTGTATTCACTCTGTGAACTGTCTATCAGACTGAATGACATTGTGGCGGCGGTAGAGTATTCCAAAAAATATGTAAGGATTGCTCCCAATGATGATGTCAGCAGATATGTGCTGCAGTATAAGCTCTATGAAGCGCAGGGAGTCAGTATCGAGGAGAGAATTGCGGTTTTAGAGGAGCTTAAAAAGAGAGAATACATTGAGAAGTGGGCATACGAGCTGGCTTACCTGTATCACAGCATCGGTCTTGGAAGCAAATGTGTAGAAGAATGTGATGAACTGATTCTTAATTTCGGGAAAGGGAAATATGTCAGGAAAGCAATGGAGTTAAAGATGCTGCATGCACCCTTAACGCCGGAGCAGCAGGCAAATTATGAAGGGAGAAAGCTACCTGAAGCTCCAACTGTTCCGGAAATACGGGAAGACGCGCTTGATTTTTCCGTAAAGCCCGTAAATGTAGATAAATACGCGACAATCAATCTGCAGAGGGAATTAGCAGAGAGCATGAGAGAGGTGCTGGGAGAAGATACCGACACAGATGATGAATTCAGGCAGGCTGCAGATCCGATAACGGAAGAATCCGGGCAGAAAGATGATACCACAACACAAGAATTCGGACAGCAG
>CAMGRE010000206.1 GCA_946061355.1 uncultured bacterium
TATTCCTTCCACTGCTTCACGCACTGCTGATTGCGCAGCTCCAGATCACAGGAAATCAGCGCGTACAACTCATGCTTGTCCTCATATTTCTCGATTTTATCCCGAATGGCAGAGAGCATACGGTACTTCTCGATCAGCTCCTGCACGTCAATCTTGCGGTACACATCAATAGTCGGCTTGATATTATGCCATTCCGTCAGGATGGCATCAATAGGACCCTCCACGTCGAGCAGCATCTGCGGAAACCCGATCCGCGCATAGTTCAGGTAATTCTTCATCTTATATTTCGTCTTCAGATGATGCGTTGCCGCCAGACTGGTCGAGGTCACATACCCCACATCATACATGCCGCGTCTGCCCGCGCGCCCTGCGATCTGGCGCACCTCATATTCGTTCAGATAGCGCTTTTCTTTGCCGTCAAACTTCATATTTTCCATGAACACGATCCGACGGATCGGAAGATTTACGCCGAGACCGATCGCGTCAGTCGCCACCACAACCTCCGTCTCTCCGGCGAGAAACATCTCAAACTGCTTCTTGCGGATCTGGGGCGGAAGGCTGCCATAGATCACGCTTGTCCGGATCTTCTTTATCTCCAGTCTTGCCGCGACATCGAGCACTGCCCGTTTGGAAAAAAGGATGAGCGCATCGCCTTTCGTGATGTCCGTATCGATATCAAAAGGCTTCTCCTCAAAGATCAGCTCCGTATTTCTCTCATGGCGCACGATCTCATACGAGGCGTTACACTGCTCCAGGATCCCGATGACGATCCGCTCGGCCTCGGGCGCCATGCAGATATGGATCTCGTCCGCGCGGATACCCATGATCAGTCTCGACCATACATGCCCGCGGAACGGATCGCTGATCATCTGCGCCTCGTCTATGACAGCAATGTCATATTTTTGATCCATTGAAACCATCTCGGCTGTGCAGGAAACCACGCGGCTGTTCTCCGAATAGAACTGCTCCTCCCCAGTGATCATGGAACAGGGAACGTTCGCATCACACAGCTTGTCGTAGATCTCCAGCGCCAACAGACGCAACGGTCCCGCATACACACCGCACTCCGCTGTCTTCAGCCGCTCTATGGACTGATACGTCTTCCCGCTGTTGGTGCCTCCGATGTGCAGGATAAACTTCCTGTCCATGGCAAGCGCTTCCGTGTACTCCATCTCCGCGTCTGTTTGTACCAGCTTCAGGATAGACTTCTTGACCTTGCGTCCCTCTGCCGCCACAAACCGCTTATAGATATCGCGGATGCCGTTGTTTGCGAGATTCATCTTCTGATTTTTCAGGATATATTCCACGAACTTCTCGCTCTGCTCGCAGCTTCCGATATATTTCAGCTCCCACTCAATGATCTGTCTGGTATATCGCCTGGTATCGCCCGCCTTTTTATTCTTGGACTTGGCATAGAATTCCAGAAGCTTGGCGCAGTTTATCTTGTGAACCGGAAGCAGTGGCTCCTCTTTCCACAGATTCGCCTCCACAGCCTTCTTCACCCGGCGCAGTTTGCTCGCCGCACTCTGGTGATTCACGATCCCGTTTCCTTCGACATTATGAAAATCATTGTAATATCTGCTTTCCAGTTGTTTTCTGCTGTGATTCGCAAGACTCATGCGTATTTTCTCCTGTGTTGACGATTCCGGCGCACGTGCACCTCCTCCATCTTACTTCCTTTCCTGTGAGACAGGCAACTGCTTTTCTCTGCCTGCTGCCACGAACCTACGGCTGCAGTGCATTCTCGCACGCCTTCTTGATGACAAGGCTGGAATTTGTTGCGCCGCTGACGGCATCTACAGACAGACTCTGTTCCTCTACAATACTGTCTATAATGCTCTCGGCCGGCTGACCATGTTCATTCCGATGCTCCAAAATATCGATTCCTGTGATCTTACCCTCTTTTACCGTAACTGAAACCTTGGCATAGATATATCCGGCGTCATACTCGCCCGTATACTGTCCGTCTTCAATCTGAGCCAGATCAATCTGTGTAATCTCAATCTCTGCGATCTTTCTCTGATAATCGCCGAAGTCAATATAATATGTCACAATATGAACAACAGCGAGCAATAGCAAAATGCCTGACAGAATGCGATGCCAGCGCATTTTCTCTTTTCCGTTTTTGATACAATGGCAAAGTGTGATCAGCAGGAGCAAAACGATCAAAGCAGCGATTCCTGATACGATAACCGCCAGATTTCTCGTCCGAAAGACAGGAAACGTCAGTAACAGATGAATGACAGTTATTATCACAAACGCCGCGCTTATTGGTTTGTGAAGCTTTAAGAAAAACCGGTCGAACCGGTCATTATGAATTCTGCGCGTCACAAATTTTGCCAGTAACAAAAGCAGACCGATCAGCGCAAGATATCCTGTTATGATTCCCATGAATGAAATCCCCCTCTCAAAAGTTTTCATTCTATCATTTTATGATCAGATTGATAAAAAAGAACTGTGATTTTGATTTTATAACAGATCCATGAATAATTTCAATCCCGTCTGTAACTCCTGCGGAGTGATCATCACAAGCCTTGACTTGAGAAATGGATTGAGCGCCTCCCTGGCTCTCTTCCTGTCAGACACTTCGTAATTTCCTTCCGTGATCACCAGAATGCACTTGCTTCTGGCATGATATAGTTTCAGATATCCGGTCAGATCTTCCAGACGCGGCTTTCTGTTCTCTTTCACCACCTGATTTTTCGGACAAATCTTCTCACTTCCATCCGCTGTCCTATTTCCCGCCTTCTCACAGACTCGTCCGAGCTGCACGTACGACATAGGCAGCACCTCTGTCGTCAGACCGTCCGCCGCCCAGTATACAGCGTTGCAGCGCACGTTCTGAAATATCCGGTCATGCTGCTTCAGCGCGCCCGCCGCCTGCGCCGCAGTATCCCGCAGATATGACGGGTCGCTTCCCAGATCAAAGACAAACGCCATCTCCAGCTTCCCGTCCCTCACCTGATTGGCGGGCGACTGCAGGATCATATCCACCTGCTGATTCAGTTTTAATTTCTGTATCTGTGTCAGTGCCATGATTCGTCATCTTTCTAGATTTTTTAATAATACTACACAATGTTTTTCCTCAGTCATATCTCGCACCATTGGTGCGAGATATGACTGAACATCTTTAATTTGCAGTGGCAAAGCATTGTTTTTTGTGATTATTCAATATCTACTGGTTACCTGCCTACGCAGATTAATCAGCAAACACTACTAGCAAACATTCTCTACCAAAACTGTGCTCATAGCTTCTCTTATTACTTTTTTAACCTGCCTTGCATTTTCAAGTCTATCAACCAATCCAAATATAACTTCCCTTATTCCTGATTCCTCAATAACTTCCTTCTCATTCTCATCTAATTCCTCAAACTGTTTGTTATACTCTTTCCTTATAATGGTGTCTATAGCATTCCTATCCAACTTATCAAACTTTATAACTGAATCAAATCTTGAATATATCGGCTCTCCAAGTGTAGATTTTATCTCTTTTTCAGACATAAAATTTGATGTGCATATAATGATAGAACTTCCCATATTAACTATATAGTTCCTATCTTCATATACTCCTTCGTCAAATAGCTGATAAAATGCACTATGAAATACTGGATGTGGTTTGTCAAATTCATCCAGCAAGACAACATTAGATTCTCTTTCTAACAATTCTCTTGCAAAGCTATTTTCATTATGCTTTCCACCAAAAATATAAGA
>CAMGRE010000207.1 GCA_946061355.1 uncultured bacterium
TCGAATGACACATCTTGAGATACCCAACAATATCTTTAACTAAGGGAAACGGGGAGAGGATACCCGGGCATTGATTCTCTGAAAAGAATTTCGGAGTATTTCTCCGTTTCGTTAGATGAATTGCTTTCAAGTGAAGAGCTACTTACGGCGGCGCAGGAGGAAGGACGGAAGAAGGAACAGCATTTCCGGGACCTGGTGTTCGGCCTGCTTGATGTCAGTGTCATGATGTTTTTGTTTCTGCCTTTTTTCGGGCAGAGAGTGAACGGCGTGATCCAGGAGGTCTCGTTGCTTGGATTGACGGAGGTTGAGATCTATATCAAGATTCCGTATCTGATCCTGGTGTTTGCACTGGTGATCTGGGGCGTACTCATACTGGCACTCCAGAACTGTGCAGGAGCCTTTTGGAAGCATAATAAATACAGGATTTCGCTGGGACTCAGTTCGCTTGCCGTGCTTATGTTTGTGGCCAGTCGGCAGCCATATGCGGCGGCGTTTTCTTTTTTGTTTCTGGTCATAAAGGCGTTATTACTGATAAAATGGGAGTGACACGATTCGTGTCATGGATGTGACGTGCTAATTCTTTTGATTTTGAGCCTTTTCGGGTAGTCTTGGATCAGGCGAAAGCCGGACAGATCTGAGATGACAGGAACCGGATGGATCTGCATCGGGCGGAAGCCGGACGAATACGGAAAGGAAGATTAAGAAATGAAAAAGAAAAATCAAAGAAATTTATGGATCACAGTGGGACTGTTTGCAGCATTTGTGCTATGGACAGTTCTCATCACATTTGTCGATGTACAGCCGATCGGGCCGGAAGGGTCTGAGGTGGGATTTGCGTCACTGAATGGATTTGTACATGAGCTGCTGGGCGAGCATATGCTGCTCTATATGATCACGGACTGGCTGAGCCTTGTGCCGCTCTTCGTGGTCCTGTTTTTTGGCGGTATGGGATTTGTGCAACTCGTGAAGCGAAAGAGCCTGCTGAAGGTTGACCGCAGCATTCTGCTGCTTGGCATCTTTTATCTGCTTGTCGCGGCAGCGTATGTGCTCTTTGAGGTGGTCACGATCAATTACAGACCTGTACTCATCAATGGATATCTGGAGGGATCCTATCCCTCGTCGACGACCATGCTGGTCATGTGCGTGATGCTGACGTCGGTCGGGCTGTTTCGGCGGTTCTTCGCAAATGAGGTTGTCAGGAAGATCGTATCTGGCGGGATCATTTTGTTTACTGTTTTTATGGTCGGAGGAAGGCTATTCTCCGGGGTTCACTGGTTTACGGACATTGTCGGCGCCATGCTGCTGAGTGGTGGGCTGATCATGGCGTATTATACGGCGGATGTGTGGCGCGGGTGCAGCACACTCATCCCTCTTATATGATCGTGATCTGGTTTGGAGAATCCGGAGATATGCCGCAGAATCCGGCTCCCGACTTTTATCCGGCACAGATCTGTTCGCCGGGAGTGCCGCATACGGATGACGTGGCGGTACATCCCTATTACTGCATTATGATCGACAAAGAGTATTTCGAGGAGGAATATCGGAAATATGCAGACCGGATTCCGCATTTTGAGCGCGTTGATTTCAGAGTTTGCCGTGACATTCTGAAGACGCTGAATCTGTTTGCGTTTGAATACAGCAAGCAGACGATGAATTCCGATATCACGTTGGAGGCGCAGGCGGTGCTCATCACGCACTGGCTGATCCGCAGCATCCTCGGGGAAAACTGTGACATGCGGGCGATTTCCGATCATTATGCGGTGGCGCGGGCACAGCATTTTATGGAACAGCATTTTGCGGAGGAGATCACGGTCGGCAGGCTGGCATCGCTTGGCAATATCTCAGTTTCCGCATTTAACCGGATCTTCAAGAAGGAACTCCATCAGACGCCGATCGAGTATCTCATTCAGCTGCGCTTGCAGGCGGCACAGAAACTCCTGCGTCGCAGCAGTCTTTCTGTCACGCAGGTGGCGCTGCGCTGCGGATTTAACAGTAGTTCTCATTTGACATCAAGTTTTAAGCGTGTATTGCACGTAACGCCAAGCGAATACCGGAAGCTGTATTCCAAACATTAAAGACACAGAAGGAAAAGAAGCTTTGGCGGAGTAGGCTGTAGCCGTAAAAGACGTTTTGGCAGAGCATAACGAAATATTTTGACTGAAATTTGCAAAAGAATGCCCGGATTTTGAAAGCAGTTATAGATTCAGCCGGATAAAATATGCCTAAAGAAAAAACATGTGAGGAGTGAATGACATGACAAAACAGGAATTATTTACCATGATGAATCAGAACCCGGCGTTCCATCTGGCGACGACAGAGGGAGATCAGCCGCATGTGAGGGGGATGTTACTTTATCGGGCGGACGAGAACGGTATTATTTTCCATACCGCTTCGTCCAAGGATCTGTACGGACAGATTAAGAGCAATCCTAAGGCAGAGCTGTGTTTCCAGGCGAACGGAACGCAGATCCGTGTCATGGGGCAGCTGGAGGAACTGGCAGATCCCGCGTTAAAGGAGGAGATCATGAACCATCCGACCAGAAAATTCCTGCAGGCGTGGAAGGAGCTGGGCGTGGATCATCTGCTTACCGTGTTCTGCCTGAAAAACGGCAGGGCGACAACGTGGACGATGGATAGCAATTTCGATGAGAAAGCATGGATCGATCTGTAAGTTGTGGGAAGAAATTTTGTTGAATGAAGATATAGGAGCAGGTACTTGCACGTGCCTGCTCTTATTTTGCGTAAAAACTGCATTGTGTTAAACTTGCGATGATGATAAAATGGATTGGAAGATTCAGGGGTAATTGAATTTTTCAGTCCATTTTGACAATGTTAACGAAGGAGAACCGACATGAAAGAAGTATCAAAATTACTGGATTACCGCCCGGGAGTCACGGTGCTGGATGCGACACTGAGAGACGGAGGACTGGTGAATGATTTCTATTTTACGGATGAGTTTGTTAAAGCGCTGTACCGGACGAATATCCGCGCAGGCGTCGATTATATGGAGTTTGGCTACAAGGCATCCAAGGAGATGTTTGATGCCAATAAATTCGGCAAGTGGAAATTCTGTAATGATGATGATATCAGGGCGATTGTCGGAGACAACGATACCGATCTGAAGATTGCGGTGATGGCGGATGTGGGACGGTGCGATTACAAGCAGGACATCCTGAACAGGAGCGACAGCCCGATCGATCTGATCCGCGTTGCGACATATCTGAGCACGATCCCCGGCGCGGCGGAAATGATCGAGGATGCGAAACGCAAAGGCTATGAGGTCAGCTGCAATATCATGGCAATCTCCAATTCACAGGAGAGCGATCTGAAAGCTGCGCTTGATATGCTCGGCAGGACTCCGGTGGATGTGCTTTACATCGTTGACAGTTTCGGCTCTCTGTATCCGGAACAGATTGCCCGTATCGTGGATATTTATATGGAATTTGCGGAGAAATACAATAAGAAACTGGGCATCCATGCACATAACAACCAGCAGCTTGCCTTTGCCAATACCATCGAAGCGGTGGGAGACGGTGTGGACTGGCTGGATGCGACCTATGCGAGGCTCGGACGCGGAGCGGGCAACTGTGCGATGGAATTGCTGCTCGGCTTCCTAAAGAATCCCAAGAATAA
>CAMGRE010000208.1 GCA_946061355.1 uncultured bacterium
GCACAGTTCTGGTTTGTATCGAAGTAGCACAGTGTCAGAGGATCGCTCAGGCAGCTGTAATCTACATCGGGAGCCTCATGAGGTGCCCACTGAGGATCGGAGAAGATATAGATGTCAGGCTCTTTGCCGTCACCAACAGGCTTGGATGTCTTATACATCTTTACATATGCGTCAGACATATACTGGAAGTTGATCATCCAGTTGTACAGAAGGTTCTCCTCTCCTTCCGGAATCAGAAGGTGAGCCTTTACCATAAACTCAGGATCAAGACCTACAAAGCACTCTGCATGATACATTGTTTTCCAGCGTGTCTCATAGATTGCATCCATAACTACTTTATCAAGTTTAACCTCATCTACACCGGGCTCGCCTTTGATACGGCGTGCTGCAGCGTAACGGCCTGTAACAGCGCCGTCGTTGAACAGCAGAACCTTTGCGTCTGCAGGCAGACCAAATGTCTCGCCATCTTTAATCGGCATATCCGTAACAACTGTTCCGGGAGAATTCTTAGCTAATTCATAAGCCTCTCTTAAGGTGTTTACCTTTACTACGTTGTTTCCGTAGAAAGCTGCCTCAATGATAGAACGTGTCTTGGAAAAACCAGGTTTTCCGGCACCGATCTCGGAAATTGGATAATACGCTTTTGTTGACATATTACGTCCTCCTTATAAAATGATGTATTTACCATCACTGTGCGTTAAGCACAATGACTGTTCACAGATCATGTGCGAAAATGCCCCGCACACCGTTTGTATTATCTCAAAACGCCTGAAAAAAGTCAATAATCAAACTTTCGTTTTTCAGAAGTTTCACAGGAATTTTATATTTGACTGTCAGATTTCGGCTGTAACCGCTTCCAGCCACTCCCTCTCCTCCTCATTGAGGAAAGGTGAAATCTTATCATATACCATGCGGTGATATTCGTTCAGTTCCAGACGTTCCTTCGCCGGCATCTGTCCGGGATCAATTCCTTCGCAGTCGATCGGCACCCAGGTGAGCGGCGCAAATTCCATAAACTGCCCGTCGCCGTTTTTGACGCCTTTCTTTACTTCCAGAACATTCTCGATGCGGATGCCATACTCTCCCGCCAGATAGACACCGGGCTCATCCGAAACAAGCATCCCCTCCTCAAGCGCGGTCTCCTCCGCACCCGGGGTAAATCTCCACCGGATACTGTGCGGTCCCTCATGAACATTCAACATATAGCCGATCCCATGACCGGTTCCGCATTTATAATCCATATCCAAATCCCACAGAGGACCGCGGGCCAACACATCCAGATTCCGTCCGCTACACCCATACAGGAATTTTGCATTCGCAAGGCGAAGCATCCCCGTTACCACTGCCGTATAATGCTGCTTCATCCTGCCATCCAGTTCTCCCAGAACAATAGTGCGCGTCACATCCGTCGTGCCTCCCAGATACTGACCGCCGGAATCCACCAATAACATCCCTTCCGGTTCAATCCTGCTGCAGTTCTCAGTTGTCGCCTCATAATGCATCATCGCCGCATTGGCGCCATAGGCACTGATCGTCGGGAACGACAAATCCATGCACTCTTTGTAATCACGGCGGAGTGCATCCAGATACCCTGCAGCATCTGCCTCCGTCACAGTCTCATGTTCCAGATCCTTATGCTTGATCCAATACAGAAACTTTGTCACAGCGACACTGTCCAACAGATAGCTGTGACGGATATGTTCCATCTCAGCCGGTGTCTTGACAGCCTTCATCGCCTCTGTCGGGTTTGCTTTCGTCAGCACATCCCCGTAGTGCTTCATCAACAGATGGACGGAATAACTGACATTCCTTTCATCATACCATACTTTCCCCCGGTGACGTCTGAGTTCTCCCTGAAACAGATAGTTTTTCAGAAAAGGAAGCACCGAATGATAATCCCTGATCTGGACTCCGGCTTTCGTCATGCTCTCCACCACTTCCGGATGTAATGCTCCCCTCTGCAGGAAAAGAGAAGCCTCCTTCTGCGTGAGAAATCCAAAGCTCATCACAACGGGATTGCAGGGAATATCATTTCCCCTGATGTTAAAAAGCCACATCAGGTCATCCAGCTTGCTGATAAAAAGCGATTCGCATCCCACTTCCTTCATTTTGGAGCGGACGCGCTCCAACTTCTCCGAAACACTCTCCCCGCAATAATCCGGCGGCAGGATCTCTGCTCTGCTGCACGGAAAAGGAGGTCTGTCCGTCCAGATTCCCTCTGCCAGATCCCTGTCGCAGACGATCCTGATCTTCTTTTTGTTTTGTATCTCTGCCAGTTTCTCTCCCAAAGCGGCATCCACCACGCGACCGTCAAATCCCAGTGTGTAATGATCCTCCATCTGATCGCAGAGATATTCCGTGACCGTGGGCACGCCTTCCTCCTGCATACGGAACAGTTTGATCCCCGTCCCTTCAAGTTCTCTCTCGGCCTGCACAAAATACCTGCCGTCCGTCCAGAGTCCCGCTTCCCATATCGACACAACCAGTGTGCCGTTCGATCCGGTAAAACCGGAGAAATATTCCCTCACCTTAAAGTAATCATTCACGTATTCCGAATTATGGAAATCCGCCGTGGGAATCAGATAAAAGTCAATCTTATGGCGTCTCATGGCCTGTCTGAGTTTCGTCAGGCGTTCCCTGATGACTGTATTCTCCATCTCAATAACCCTTTGCTGCCTCTCCGTTCAAAATGCCTACCGCAGAGGATGTGCCGATACGCTCGCACCCCTCCTGCAAAAATGCTTCCAGATCCTCTCTCGTCTTTACTCCGCCGGCAGCTTTGATCTTGACATTCGGTCCGATATGCTTCTTGAACAGACGTACATCCTCAAGCGTTGCCCCGCCGGTTCCGAATCCGGTAGAGGTCTTGATATAATCGGCTCCTGCGTTCGTCACGGCCTCGCACATGGCGATCTTTTCTTCTTCCGTGAGGAAACAGGTCTCAATAATCACCTTCAGGATATGCTCGCCGCACACCTTCTTCAAGGTTCTGATCTCCTCTTCCACTTTCGCATACTCATGATTTTTCACATCGCTGATGTTAACAACCATGTCGATCTCATTCGCGCCGTCCGCAAGTGCCTGTTCCACCTCTGCAGCCTTGGCCTTTGTCACACTATAACCCAATGGAAATCCCACAACGGTACAGATATTTACCTGATCTTTATAGGTGTCATGGATTCTCTTGATATAGGCAGGCGGCACACAGACGGATGCCGTCCCATACTTTACCGCCTCATCACATAATTTGACGATATCCTCCCATTTTGCATAAGGCTTCAGTTGTGTGTGATCCACATGGCTTAACATTTCCTGATTTGTCATATTTTTCCTCCTGTCCTCCTGTCTGCAGTGCGCGTTCGGAAGCTCTCGCTTCCTCACTCGCGGGCTTCGCCCTATGTCTGCAGCCATAGCCAAATTCGCCTGCAAGCAGTCGATTTGTCTCTGTCTGCAGACGCACTGCTCATTATCTACGCGTACATTGTACCGCATTTTCTCTCCTATATCAAATATGTCAAATGTAAACTTTTTCTTAAAAGAGCGCGAAATGCTTGCCTCAAAATTTCATCTCATGTTATTATAGTTA
>CAMGRE010000209.1 GCA_946061355.1 uncultured bacterium
GACATTGGACGCCATCGTATAGGTCAGGGCTATATTTTCCAGCAAATAATACAGGCATATCCCGCACAGACCCGCCGCCATGAAATACAGCTCCTGCTTCCTCTCTCTTACCTTCAGAAAATGCGGACACAAAACGATCAGAAACACATAGCCCATAATAAAGCGGAAATACAAGATCTCAACCGGCTTAAAGTCCGTCAGCAGGATCTTTGTGGAAACATAGGTCGTTCCCCATACAATGATCGTAAATAAGGCCAGCAAATGCCCCGTTATTTTCTTTTGTTCCATCTCATTCTTCACCTCATGATCTGTTCCAGCATATGTATTCTGTTAAATGGGAACGTAAAATAGTATCCGTCGGCAAAATCGTCCACCATGGCGATGACCTCCTTCGCCAGCGCGACACCGACTGTCTCCCCCTGCTGCCTTGTACCGTTTTCCGGATATCTGTCAACGATCTCATCCGTCACATTGACCCCGGCAATCTCATTCTTCATAAAGAGCGCGTTTTTGCGGCTCACAAGCGGCATGACACCGCAGAAAATACAGGCTCCTGTCTCCTGTTTCAGAAAGCGCAGGCGCTCCGCATCTTCTTTTGTAAATACGGGCTGTGTCATAAAGAATTCCGCTCCTGCTTCCATCTTCCTCCTGACACGTTCCATCTCCACTTCAAAATTCCTGCGTCCCTGATTGATCGCTCCGCCGTAACATAACGGCTGATCAGAAAGAATATCTTCATTCATCTCTTTTGCCAGTTTCATCAGACCCACGGAATCAAACTGGAATACCGCTTTCACGGTCTGCCTTGCCATGGAAGGCAGCGGATCGCCGGTGATCACAAGCATATTGTGGATCTCATTGATCCGCGCTCCCATCAGCAGGGAACGGATCGCAAGCGCATTCTTGTCACGGCAGCACACATGAGGCATAACTTCCATTCCCGTCTCCTGCCGCACCTTCGCCGCCATCAGCACCGAATCAACTCTCGTTCTGCCTGACGGAGAATCAGGAAAAGTGAGTACATCCACATTTGCATTTTTTAAGATATGGGCAGACTCCAACAGTTTCTCATCATCGGCGTCAAAGGGCGGCGCCAATTCCACCGCAATCAACTTCTTTTGTTTGCGCACACCGTTTTCATCATACAGGAACCCTTTACGGGCAGGCGCTTTCCGACTTTCTGTCTGTTCCTGCACCGTAACCCTCGTCTGCTTTGCCGTCTTCCTGATCCGCTCCGAGATCTCCCGGATAAAGCCGGGGTTTGTCCCGCAGCAGCCTCCCAGAATATCAACGCCAAGACTTGCCATATCCTGCATTTTTCCCGCAAAATACGAAATTGTATTTCCAAACTGCAGCTGGCTCCTCGAGATCACCGGATATCCGGCATTCGGAAGCGCCATCAGATATTTGCCGGACGGCAGTTCCATCCGGTCAAAAAGCTGGCACATATGGCCTGCGCTCACGCCACAGTTTAAACCGACAGCGTCGATATCCTCTGACTTTGCCGCCTCACTCAACAGCCGTCTGGCACTCAGACCTGACGCACTGTATCCGTACTGATTCACGGAAAAGGATATCATGACAAAAATGTCATATTCCTGTCTGATCTTATGTATGACGGGCAGAATATGCTCCATATCGGGAAATGTCTCAAAGTTCAGGATTGAAATGCCTTTTGCGATAAAGCTTCTCGCAATCCGCTCATATTCCTGCTCCACTGCAACATAATCGGGCTCTGAGACTGTGGGGATGGGTCCGATATCACCTGCCACAAAGATTTCCCGTCCTGTCGCGTAGGCATGCTCCTCCGCGCTTGTCTTCGCAAGGCGCACGGCTTCGAAGATCAGTTCCTCTACAGTCTCCGTACTCTCCTGCAATACTGCAGTATTTGCCGCAAAGGTGTTCGTCCGGATCAGATCCGCTCCCGCATCCAGATACTCATCAAATATTTCCGTCACCCGATCCTTATGGTACAGATTGGCGAGCTCGGGCAGTTCCTGTGTATGGTATTTTTCCCCATAATACGTTCCGAACGCACCGTCTGCAATCAAATAGTGCTGTTTCAGATATTCTCTGATTCCTGTTTTTGTCTTTCCTGTGTCCATGTTATCTCTCCACTGTTTCGATTCCCGATATCCCTCAATCCTCTTACTTTCCATCCTTCACGGTCACAAATCCCCACTCATCCTCCAGAAACCGGATGATCTTATCGCTGCATGCTGAGGCAGAGCCCTGTATCATATTTCCTTTGCCACCGCCTTTTGCCGCGCACGCTTCCCGAAATTGCTTTGTTTCCTCCTGCATTACACCATCTTTTTTGCCAAGCACAAATTTATAGCCGGCACCGTCATCTCCGGTCAGAACAACCGCCATCTCACGTTTTTCCAGAAGCTGTTCACAGAACGGCCGCAGGCTCGAAGGATCGTCTTTTAAGAATACCGCAAGTCTTTCTCCTTCCGGAAGCTCTTTTATCTGATATTGCATAAGCTGCTGTTTCAGCAACAGGATCTCCTGCTTCTGGTCCGCCACGATCCCCTGCATGCGTTCCACGGCTTCCCCAATCAGTTCCGGCTTTGCTGACAGCAGTACTGACACCTTCTGCACACCGGCAAGCTTTTGTGCATAATCCTCCAGTGCCGACCAACCGATCTGCAGATACAACCGGATACCGCCCTTGTAATGCTCGCTGCGCGTCACCTTGATGAGCCCCACTTCTCCGGTACGTTTCACATGTGTCCCACAGCAGGCGCAGATATCGCTTCCTGCCACTTCCACAATGCGCACCTGCCCGGTAAGCTCTTTCTTACTGCGGTAGTTCAGATTTTTCAGTTCCTCGGAAGACGGGTAAGTAACACGGATCTCCTGATCAGAAAAGACTGCCTCATTGGCGCACTCCTCGATCTCCGCGACCTGCTCCGGTGTCAGCATGCCGTTAAAATCCACCGACACAAAGTCCTTTCCCATGTGAAAACCTACATTATCATAGCCGTATTTCTGATGGATAATCCCGGAAAGGATGTGTTCCCCGGTGTGCTGCTGCATATGACGAAACCGCCGCTGCCAGTCCAGCTTTCCGGTTACGACCGTTCCTTCCGCTATTGCTTCTTTGCAGATATGAAGGATCCGTCCATCCCGCTCCTTCGTATCGATCACTTCTATATTTTCGTTCAGGCTCCCGGTATCCCCCGGCTGGCCGCCGCCCTCCGGATAAAACGCGGTGTCCTCGAGCACCACCTCATAACCGTTTTTGCCCGGCTGACAGCTTATCACCTTCGATGTAAATTCTTTGATATAAGGATTCTTATAATACAGTGTGTCCAGCATATTCCCGCGCCTCCTCGATATATTCTTCTGCATTTTTTCTGTTGGAAGTAAATTTCTATAATTCTTTTATTTTTGTTTTGACATTACAACGAAATTATTGTATCATGTTACTTGGACATTTCAAACAGGAAATGTTTTTACAAGTTTACGAAGCGTGGCTCAGTTTGGTAGAGCGCTGCGTTCGGGACGCAGAGGTCGCAGGTTCAAAT
>CAMGRE010000210.1 GCA_946061355.1 uncultured bacterium
GGTTCAGGTCCGTGTGAACATTGCGTTCATGAGGGTTCAAGTCCCTTTTCCTGCAGTGAAAACCTCCGAGTAAAATCGGAGGTTTTTTGTCGCATTTGATGATCGGAGCAGGATTTGCAAAGTCTGTTTTGACACTGTTAACTTTATTGCAATACAGGCCGATAAGTAGTATAATATACATGAAAAGATGCGATTGTATGACAGGCACGGATGCCGACCAATATTCAAAGGAGTGAACAGTATGCAGGATTATTCATTTTTATTCAATACATCATCTTCCAATTCTACAGGGAATTCATATTCCTGGCTGTCGGAATATAACAATATCAAAAACGGCACATACAAGAAAGTGCTGAAGGCGTATTACGCAAAGAAATCGGACAGCACGGACAAGACGACAGACAGCAAGAAGAGCACAGCGACCAAAGATACGCAGGACAAGACGGCGACTGCTCTTGACAAGGTTCAGGCTGCAGGAAAAGAGCTTGTTTCCTCTGCGGATGCGTTGACGACGATGGGATCAAAGAGCCTCTTCAGACAGAAGGAGATCACCACCACGAATGAGGACGGCACGCAGACCACAGAGCTCGGTTATGATAAGGAAGCGATCTATTCGGCAGTCAGGAAATTTGCGGATAATTATAATGCGCTGTTGGATGCTGCTTCGGCCAAGGACAACCAGTCGACAAGCGTTCTGAGACAGACGCAGAATCTGGTCAGCCAGACACAGAAGTATGCAAAGACGCTCGGCAATGCAGGGATCACCATCGGGACGGACAATAAGCTGAAGGTTGATGAGAAATCATTCAAAGAGGCGGATATGTCTACGGTAAAGGCACTCTTCAGCGGGAAGGCTTCCTTCGCTGCAAGCGTGTCGGATAAGGCTTCGGCGATTGCCATCAGTGCAAATTCCGAGGCAAATAAGCAGAGCCTGTACAACAGCGACGGAAATTACAGCAATTACTCTACCGGAAATCTGATGAGTGACTTTTTCTGATAACGATTGATTTTCAAAGATTTGTGACAGTCGGTTCCAAAAGAACTGCCTGTCACTTTTTTGCGCAGGGGTGTGGAAGGGAAAATACTGCCGGCGCAGCCCGCACATAAAAAATCAGGCAAAAAAAAGGATTTGCCAAAGCGACGGAGAATAATAGAAGTAGGGTAATGGCGAAAAAGAGGATTGCAGCCGGGAAGGAGTGCCTATGACGATTCGGGAAAGTCTGGAGCAGCGGGAAAAAGAATACTTAAGCCCTTTTGCTTCGTTCAGCATGGACTCGAGAGGCAGACTCAGGGAGGAGGAACCCTGTGATATCAGACCTTGTTTTCAGAGGGACAGAGACAGGATATTACATAGCAAATCTTTCCGGAGGCTGAAGGATAAAACACAGGTATTCCTCACGCCGGAGGGAGATCATTACCGGACGAGACTGACGCATACGCTGGAGGTTTCGCAGAATGCCAGGACGATAGCCAAGGCATTAAAGCTCAATGAAGATCTCGTTGAAGCGATCGCTCTTGGGCATGATCTGGGCCATACGCCGTTCGGACACGCGGGAGAGCGGGCGCTGAACGCAGTCTGTCCCTACGGGTTCAGTCACAATGAGCAGAGTGTGCGGACCGTGGATATCCTGGAGAAGGACGGACAGGGACTGAATCTGACCTGGGAGGTGCGGGACGGCATCCTGAATCACCAGACGAGCGGGAACCCCGCCACGTTGGAGGGAAAGATCGTGAGAATCTCCGATAAGATCGCCTATATTCACCATGATATGGATGACGCCATCCGGGGAGGTATCCTGAAGGAGTCGGATGTGCCGAAGGAGATCACGGACGTGATTGGAGATACGACCGGCAAACGGCTCGATCATTTTATTCATGATCTGGTGATCGCGAGTGCCGGAAGAGACGATATCCTGATGTCTCCGCCGGTGGAGCAGGCGATGAAAAAGCTGCGTGCGTTTATGTTTGAGGGTGTCTATACCAATCCGGATGCCAAGTCTGAGGAGCGGAAGGCCGAGGATCTGGTGAAGACATTGTATGAATATTATGGGAAGCACATGGACAAGCTGCCGGGAGATCTGTTGGAGCTGATGGATCGCGGCGAGCCAAAAGAAAAGATTTTGTGTGATTATATCAGTGCCATGACGGACCGTTTTGCGACGGCAAAATACGAGGAGATCTTCATCCCTCAGTGTTGGCATAGATAAGGAAGGGCAAGATGTATTATCCGGAAGAACTTGTGGAAGAGATCCGAATGAAAAATGATATCGTGGATGTGATTTCCGGGTATGTGCGTTTGCAGCGCAAAGGAGGCAGCTATTTCGGGCTGTGCCCCTTTCACAATGAGAAATCGCCTTCTTTTTCCGTGTCGGGTGCCAAACAGATGTATTATTGTTTTGGCTGTGGCGCCGGAGGAAACGTGTTTACTTTTCTCATGAATTATGAGCATTACACTTTTGCGGAAGCGGTGAAAGCGCTGGCTGACCGGGCGGGTGTGGCGCTCCCGGAGATCGAGTATTCGGAGGAAATGAAGAAACGTGAGAGCAGGCGGCAGCGTCTGCTTGAGGTGAATAAAGAAGCAGCCAGGTATTTCTATTATGCCCTGCGCCAACCGGAAGGGAAACAGGGATACCGGTATCTGACGGGAAGACAGCTGACGGATGAGACCATTCATAAATTCGGACTTGGATATGCGAGCAAATACAGTGACGATCTGACAAAATATCTTAAGAATAAAGGGTACGATGAGGCGCTGATCCGGGAAGCCGGACTCTGCAGCATCGATGAGAAGCATGGTGCGCACGATAAATTCTGGAATCGTGTGATGTTTCCCATACAGGATGCCAACCACCGTGTGATCGGTTTTGGCGGGAGAGTGATGGGAGACGGTACGCCAAAGTATCTGAATTCACCGGAGACGCCGGTTTTTGACAAGAGCCGCAATCTGTACGGACTCAATTTTGCCAGAACTGCGAGGGCGGATAATATGATCCTTTGCGAGGGTTATATGGATGTGATCGCTATGCATCAGGCGGGATTCGGGCAGGCAGTGGCCTCCCTCGGGACGGCCTTTACGTCGGGACAGGCATCTCTGATCAAACGATATGTCAAGGATGTGATCCTTTCTTATGACAGTGACGGTGCAGGTGTCAAAGCAGCGCTTCGGGCGATCGGTATTCTGAAGGAGGCAGGGCTTTCGGGCAGAGTGCTCAATCTGGAACCTTACAAGGATCCGGATGAGTTTATCAAGAATCTCGGTCCGGAGAAATTTCAGGAGAGACTTGACGCGGCGGAGAATAGCTTCTTTTTTGAACTGCGTATTTTACAGAGGGATTACAATCTGAAGGATCCGGAGCAGAAGACGAGATTTCATCAGGAGATTGCAAAGAAACTGTGCACTTTCGAACAGGAAGTAGAGCGCGAGAACTATATTGAGGCGGTCGCAGAGCGGTATCATATCGGGTTTGACAGCCTGCGGGAACTGGTGCGTTCCTATGCGGGGGGCGCGGGGCTGGCGAAAGAGGCGAG
>CAMGRE010000211.1 GCA_946061355.1 uncultured bacterium
ATGTAAGTATGATAAAATTGCAAATGAGTATGTTTTTGAATTCAGAAGAGGAAATAGCATGAGGATTACGATGCGGGAGAGAGTGATCTCCCGGCTGAAAAGAACAGGAAAACGGAATAGATGTCTGAAGCTTCCCATGATGATATGCATGTTGGTGGTACTGCTTATTTGCCGTCTGTGGGATTGTCTGTTCAACAATATGAAAAAATATGCCTGTGTCATGGTCGTGCTCTTGTTTTTTGTGATGAGCAGCAGTTTTAATTTTCCGATCTTTGAGGATGCCACACTCAATGAGCAGCCCATGGCATTTATCATGGAGAATCAGGCGATTGCGACTGCCCAGACGGAGGCAGAGCAGATTCCGGAGGTTGAGGTCCTGGACGATTCGGATGTGTTGGACGGATATGAGGATACCGAACTCGACAATATGGAAGAGATCGATAAATATACGCTGGATGAGATCCTGGAGGAGAACAGTGCCGGGACGGAGAAAGTATCGGAGAGTGAAAGTGATCAGTTGGAACTCGAGAATGTAGAGTTTTCAAAAGACGACTGGCGGCTTTTGCTGATCAACAAGCAGCATCCCATTCCTGAGGACTATACCTTTAATCTGGGAACCATCAAAGGTTCCATGAAGTGCGATGAGCGCATCATCAGCGATCTGCTTGCCATGCTCCAGGGGGCGAAGAATGACGGCATCAATCTGGTGATCTGTTCCCCTTACAGGGATCTGAACCGTCAGGAGGTACTCTTTAACAGAAAGATCCATGCTTATATGGCAAAGGGCATGAGTTATATGGAAGCATATAAGATATCCTCACAGGCGGTAACGGTGCCGGGAGCCAGCGAACATCAGATCGGACTTGCCCTTGATATTGTATCGGACACATATGCGTATCTGAATGAGGGATTCGGCGATACGGAAGCAGGCAAATGGCTACAGGAGCACAGCTGCGAATACGGGTTTACGCTCCGGTATCCGAAAGGCAAAGAGTACATTACCAGTATTGAGTATGAGCCGTGGCATTTCCGTTATGTCGGAAAGGAAGCGGCGACCGTAATGAAACAGAAAGGAATCTGTCTGGAAGAGTTTGTGGACGAGCTGTAATGTTCAGACAGTTTTGGGATTTATTATAATGGAAGAAAAGAACTATCGGCTCATAAAGCAGGAAGGGCGCGCGAAGCGTGCGGAATTTCATACGGTTCACGGCACGATACAGACTCCTGTTTTTATGAATGTGGGTACAGCGGCAGCGATCAAGGGTGCTGTTTCCACTGAAGATCTTGAGCAGATCGGTACGCAGGTGGAATTGTCAAACACGTATCATCTTCATGTGAGACCCGGTGATCAGGTTGTCAAAAAAATGGGAGGTTTACATAAGTTTATGTCCTGGAACAAACCGATCCTAACGGATTCGGGCGGTTTTCAGGTATTTTCACTGGCAGGGCTGCGGAAGATCAAGGAGGAAGGCGTATATTTCAATTCCCATATTGACGGACGCAAGATCTTTATGGGACCGGAGCAGAGCATGCAGATCCAGTCAAATCTTGCCTCTACGATCGCAATGGCGTTTGACGAGTGTCCATCCAGCAGGGCGGATCGCACCTATGTACAGAATTCCGTGGACCGAACCACAAGGTGGCTTAACCGCTGTAAGGCGGAGATGGCGAGGTTAAACAGTCTGGAGGATACGATCAACAAACAGCAGCTTTTGTTCGGAATCAACCAGGGGGCGATTTTTGAGGATATCCGGATTGAGCATGCTAAGCGGATCGCTGAGCTTGAGCTTGACGGCTATGCTGTCGGCGGTCTTGCGGTTGGTGAGACACATGAGGAGATGTATCATATTCTGGAGGAGACGGTTCCTTATCTCCCGGTGGACAAGCCGACATACCTTATGGGAGTTGGAACTCCGGCAAACATTCTGGAAGGCGTGGAACGAGGGATTGATTTCTTTGACTGCGTTTACCCGTCAAGAAACGGGCGGCATGGTCATGTCTACACGAATCAGGGGAAAAGGAATCTGTTCAATGCAAGATACGAACTGGATGATGCACCGATCGAGGAAGGTTGCCGGTGCCCGGCGTGCAGGCGATATTCCAGAGCTTATATCCGTCATCTCCTGAAGGCGAAGGAGATGCTGGGGATGCGCTTATGCGTCACGCATAATCTGTATTTTTACAATACGATGATGCAGGAGATCAGGGATGCGCTTGATGAGGGTAGATTTACCGCGTACAAGAGAGAGAAACTGGCCGGCATGGAACAGGCTGCGGAGGAAGGGCTCTGAGTAAAGCAATGTAATCGGGTGCATAAAGGGCTTGCCCATCTGCACATTTTTGTGTATGATAGAGAAAGCGAGTTATTTCAGATAACAGGAGGATACAAGAATATGAGTATTTTATTGACAGCAGAACAGGGAGGCAATGCAGGATTTATCATGATCGCGTACATCGTCATGATCGTTGCCTTTATTTATTTTATGATGGTTCGTCCCCAGAAAAAGGAGCAGAAGAGAATGGCTGCCATGCTTTCGGCATTGGAGCTTGGCGACAGCGTTCTGACGAACAGCGGATTTTACGGTGTTGTGATTGATATTACAGACGATACGGTTATCGTAGAATTCGGAAACAATAAAAATTGTCGTATTCCCATGCAGAAATCAGCCATTGCACAGGTTGAGAAGCCTTCGGCAGAATAGTGAATATCATAAAAGGCTTCGCCGGATATGGTCTGGCGGGGCTTTTTTGTATGAATCCATAACCACTAATTATAGAATCCATGAATAATATTCATTTTGGGGCGCTGACCGGTTGTGCTACAATAGTAGTAACTTATAGAAAAAATCAGGAGCGTGAAATGATATGAAGTTAAATGTTGTATGTATTCCGGGCGATGGGATCGGTCCGGAAATTGTGGCACAGGCAAAGAAGGTTTTGAATAAAGCGCTTTCGCTTTACGGGCATGAGATTACATATAAGGATATCCTGATGGGCGGAGCTTCGATTGATGTCCATGGCGTGCCTCTCACAGACGAGGCGATTGCAGATGCCAAGGCAGCCGATGCCGTTCTGATGGGATCGATCGGAGGGGATACCACGAAGTCTCCGTGGTACAAGCTTGCACCGGAACTCAGACCGGAAGCAGGGCTTCTCAAGATCAGGAAAGCATTGAATCTGTTTGCGAACCTTCGTCCGGCGGTGCTGTATCAGGAACTGGCAGAGGCCTGTCCCCTGCGTGGCGAGACGAGAAAGAACGGATTTGATATGCTGATCATGCGTGAACTCACGGGAGGCCTTTACTTCGGGGAGAGGAAGACAATTACAGAAAACGGAGAGCGTAAGGCGATTGATACACTGACCTACAGTGAGTCGGAAATCAGAAGGATTGCGATTAAAGGCTTTGAGATCGCAAGGAAACGTAAGAAAAAGGTTACAAGCGTGGACAAGGCGAATGTACTGGATTCTTCCAGATTGTGGAGAGCCGTC
>CAMGRE010000212.1 GCA_946061355.1 uncultured bacterium
AAAGGTCGGGGGTTCGAATCCTCTAACGCACGGCAATAGGAAACCTCGCAAGCCCAAGGGTTTGCGAGGTTTTTTGTTGCCAAAAATCTTGACACCGTTAAGTTTCAACACTATAATATCCATATCTTAACACTGTAAAGATATGGATAATGAAAGGTGACAGGATGAAAAAGATGATAAAGATTTTGGTGGGAGTATTGCTATTGTGGATCTTGCTTGTAATTGGATTTGTCATTGCGGTTGCTGTGACATCCGGCAATAGAGTGACTGCATTTGTTGACGAGCAGGGGAATGTGCTGCCTGACAGTATCGCGGAGAAAACCTTTGTACAGATCAATGGACGGGAGAACGGTATGTTTATCCGGGGAAAAGATACAGGAAATCCGGTGTTGCTCTTTATCTCCGGAGGACCCGGAGTACCGCAGTACTGGTTGAATGAGGTGTACCGGGAGCAGTATCCGAACAGGCTGGAGGAATATTTCACCGTGTGTTGGTGGGATTACATGGGCGAGGGATTATCTTACGATAAGGATATCAGGCCGGAGGAGATCACGGTGGAGAAGCTGGCGGAGGACGCCGCAGCTGTGGCGGAGTACCTGCAGGAACGATTCGGCGTGGAGAAGGTCTATCTGATGGCGCACTCCGGCGGAACGCCGCTCGGGATGTATCTGGCACAGAATGATCCGGATCACTTTTATTGCTATTTTGCAATGGGGCAGGATGTCGAAACCGGGAATGGCAGGTATGAGGACGGCTATTATTTCATGCGGGAGCAGTTTGAGCAATCGGGCAATGAGAAAGGACTCCGGATGCTGAACCGTCTGGCAGGGGAGGAGAACGGTACATTCGTAATCAAAAAGCCGGAGGAGATCCGTGGAGCGTGGGAGAGCGTCCTGCTGGAGGCGGGTTGTGCGACCACGAGAGAGATGAGATCGGATGCCCTTGAAATTTTCTTCCCGCAGATGTTCTCCGGGTGTTATACTTTTACAGAGAAATTGCATTACTGGCAGGGGAAAGCGCTGCTGTCAAAGTCATCTTATGCGGAGTATGGGATCGGAGTGGATGCTTTGGAGCCGGCTCAGATTCCCGTATATTTTATCAGCGGCTACTATGACTACACGACGCCTGTCACACAGGCACGGGAATTGTACGAAGCGCTGGAGGCACCGGACAAGGCATTTTACGAATTCGCGGATTCTGCGCACAGTCCTCTCTGGGAGGAAAATGACGCGGTATTGGAGGTTATGAGGAAACATGTCAGATAATTATCATCATGGAGACTTGAGAAATGCACTGATCGAAACCGGGATCCGAATCGTGAATGAGTGTGGGGAAAAGGGACTTTCCCTGCGGAAGCTGGCGGCTGCATGCGGCGTCAGCAACGCCGCTCCCTATGCCCATTTCACGGGAAAAGAGGAACTGATCGAAGCGATGCAGGAATACGTGACGGAGAAGTTTGCCAAATGGCTGCAGGAAGCGATTGACCGGAAGGCGGATGCGGGGGCAGAGCAGATGATCCTGGCGATGGGAAAGGCGTATGTGCTTTTCTTTGTGGAGAATCCAACATATTTTACGTTTTTGTTTTCGGGAGATTCCATTCATGCGCATCTGTCTCTGGATCAGCCGGATACCGATGACTATCCGCTGTATCTTCTGATGAAAAAGCTGTATTTTCGGATGAATGAGGAGAATGGAAGAATATGCATGCAGAGGGAACAGGAGCTGGAACTCATTAAGATCTGGAGCAGCGTGCAGGGACTTGCTTCGATCGCGTGCATGAAAAATGTTGTCTATGACGGTTCGTGGGAAGAGGTCGTGGAGGCCATATTAAAGTAAGAAATTCTGCGATAACTTAAAAATGAGTTTTTATTGTAATAAATACCAGTTTTGTGTATAATTATAATATGTTTTGGGGAGGAAGGCCGAAAAAGAAGCGGAGCAGGGAGAGGATACACGAATTAAAGCGTGTAAACAGATAGTGGGAATGGTGTCGGAGGAAAAGAAAGGTTTAGGAGAAATATTGTTTCAAAACAGGGAAGAGCTGCAGAAACTACAGGACAAATTCAGTGAGGTAGCGAGGGTGGCTGTTTTTTGCGTGGACAAAAACGGAAAAACGGTCACGGAAATGTCGGGTGTGGAAACGGAAGCAGCCGGTTTCTTTGCGCAGATAGACAGAAGCCATTTTGACAGGATCGTCGGGGAGCTGTCTGAGAGTATGGTCGAGGATCAGATCGTCGAGAATACCAATATTCCCGGCGTTATGGCTGCCGGGCAATCGATCAAGACGGACGGAGAACTCAGGGCGGTATGGATGGTAATCGCTGTGCTTCAGGATGGTGGCGCTGTTCCGTACGATGGTTACGATCGTTATGTGACGGAGAAGGGATTGTACCAGGCACTCGATTTCCTGCGTGAATTCAGTGGCAGTCTGTTCGCATTGGAAGAAAAATACCGGACAGCCCATGCGGAAAGGCTGCGCAGCAGCTTTTCAGAGAAAGAGATGGAAGGCACACTCAAGCGGATCGGTGCAATGACGGAGATCGTGCAGCTTCTGGAGAGCGAGGATGCCATTGAGGCTATTTTCCAGAAGACGCTCCGGATCGTGGGTGATTTCCTTAAAATCAGCAGCGCTGAGATGTTCCAGGTTCATGATGATTCCATGGATGTACTTGCAGAGTGGCTTGCCGACGGCATGGTATCCTATTTTGATCATACGAGGAACCAGAAAAGACCGGAGATTCTGAAGAAGGATAAGCTGATCGTGCTCTCCTCTGATACGAAGCTTCTGAGTGAGGAAAAAGCATTCCTGGACCAGGTTCATGTGAAAGCAACGGTGATCGTTCCCGTTATGATCGGCGGCACTGTCGGTATGTATGCATGCTTTAATGAGTGCCGCGTGGCACGTGCCTGGGAAGTGGATGATATCAAGTTTATCAACAATGCGGTCAAAGTGATGCACAGTATTATGATGAGGCGCATCCAAAAAAATTCTCTGACCAGTTCTTACGCTGCGCTCGAGGCGATCCTCGACAATGCCGGAAGCGCGATCTATGTGGAGGACAAGCAGAGCAATAAGCTGTTGTTTGGTAACCGCATTATGAAGAAACTCTTCAGTGCCGAGCTTGAGCAGGGGACGCTTCATGAAATGCTTGAGTTCGCAGCGGATGAGGACGGTGAGAGCAGCCGGTGTGAATTTTTCCATGAAGCGGGCGGACAGTGGTATGACTTGTATTGCACCACCATACGCTGGGTGGATGGCAGACCGGCGATTCTTTATGCGTTTTATGATATCAGTGACAAAAAGATTTACCAGAGCAGGATCGAGCTACAGGCATATACGGATTTCCTGACGGGACTTTACAACAGAATGTGTTGCGAGAGGGATCTGGCGTGGTATATTGATGAGGCGAAGAATACGGGCAGACACGGTGCCCTTCTGTATATTGATCTGGAT
>CAMGRE010000213.1 GCA_946061355.1 uncultured bacterium
TTAACGAGTGTCAACATATTTTTGTTCTTGACATGTATAAAACAATCGTTTAAGATAGTTTGCATACAAACTATCTATATGAAAGGAAAAAAGTTATGGAAAAAGTGATATCAATTATTGAAAATTCTCAGGCAGCTTATTTGGCAACTGTTGATTCGCAGGGCAGACCGGAAATCCGGGCGCTTTTGAATCTGCCAAACCCTAAGAAGTACAAGAAGCTGGCAGGTAAGGCATTGCAGCAGGAGGGAGAGACCCTGACTATGTATTTCACTACTAATACTTCCTCCCAAAAGGTTGCCAGAATACGGAATAATCCGAATGCTGCACTTTATTTCTGTGAACCGAATCTGTTTCAAGGGATCTGTGCCTCCGGAATCATGGAGGAGGTAACGGACACCGAGTTAAAGGAGAGCTTTTGGCAGAAGGGATGGACGATGTATTACCCCAAGGGCAAGACAGATCCCGATTATACGATTCTGAAATTTACATCGACAAAGCTGGAAGGATGGTATGATCTGGGTCGTCATGTTTTCGGAGGAGAAGCATGAGCAGGACAAGAGGAGGAACCCTGCTGTCACAGGTACATCAGGTCTCGGGACGTGTCTGGAACAAAATATTAAGGGATAACCGTATGGAGGATCTGGAGGGGGCGAGAGGACGAGTCCTCTTCGCCCTGTGGGGGAAGAATGGTGTTCCCATTAAGACATTATGTGAGAAAACCAGTCTGGACAAATCAACGTTGACAGGAATCCTAAGTCGTCTGGAGCGTGACGGCTATATAGAAAAACGACCGGACGAGACAGACCGGAGAAGTACACTGGTTTTTCTGACAGGAAAGGAAGAAACGTTTCTCCATAAAGTGGATAAGGTTTCTGAACAAATGAATCAGATTTTTTATCACGGTTTTTCGGATGAAGAGATCCTCCAATTTGATGGAATGTTAGCCCGTATTCTGGAAAACTGTAAATCAGCAGAAGCAGAGATAAAAAAGTAAAAGAAAATCTCATTTTCCGGCAGACACAATTTGGATAATATACGGAATGATAACAGTCCTTGAAATCAGGGGCGTTCTCTTTTCATTTTGTAATACATGACACTCATCAGAAGAAAGAGCGCCAGCAAAAATTCCGGGAAAAGAGCGATCGTGATGTGACCGGCGATCAGTCCGAACAGCGGAGGCATCAAAGTGATACCGATGTAGGCGCTCGCCATCTGTACACCGATCAGCGCCTGGGAATTGTCCGCGCCGAAGTGCTCCGGTGTCGAATGAATGATACACGGATAAACAGGCGCACATCCAAGACCGACTATGATGAGTCCGATCAAGGCGCAGATCTGACCTGCCGGAAGCAGGATCAGCAGGATTCCGACAGCTATTGTGAGAAAGCCCATGCGGATCATCTCATGATCCTTCAGCCGCATGGCGATAAAGCCGTTGACGAAACGACCCAGAGTGATGCCGAGATAGAACAGGGCGGAAAATTTCGCAGCGGCTTCCACGTTCATATTCCGGTTGATGACCAGATAGCTAGCAGACCATAGTCCGGCAGTCTGTTCAAGGGCACAGTAGCAGAAAAAGGTAATCATAATCTCCTTTGCGCCGGGAATTCGAAAAATCTCTTTTAATCGTAAAGGTGCTTTTGATGTGTTCTCAGAGATATTCTGAGATCCGTTTTGCCTCCATACCGGCAGAGAGACAAACAGAAGCACTGTCAGGACAAGCTGGATGGAACCGACGATCCGGTATCCATTGTTCCAGATCATTCCCCTGTTCAGAACCATACCCATGATATAAGGACCGGCCGTTGCGCCAATTCCCCACATGCAATGCAGCCAGCTCATGTGTTTGCTCTCATAATGCAGTGCAACGTAATTGTTCAGACTGGCGTCCACACTTCCGGCGCCCAGACCGTAGGGAATTGCCCACAGACAGAACATAAGGAAGGAGTGGCAAGAGGAAAAACCAAACAGTGCAATCATGGTGATTCCAACGCTGACTGCAGTTACCTTTGCCGTGCCGAAGCGTTTTGTCAGACGGTCACTCTGGAGGCTGGAAACCACCGTTCCCGCTGAGATGATCATAAAGATAATTCCGGAATAAGAAACCGGGACATTCATTTCCGGATATATAACGGGCCATGCCGCACCCAACAGTCCGTCCGGCAGACCGAGGCTGATAAAAGAAAGATAAATGATCACAAGTAAAAGATGAAACATAATTGAGAACCTCCTGTGTTTATGATATGATTATATCAGCAAAAATCTGATATAAGTAGAACTAAATCAGCACATTTTTATGACAAAATCGTCATAGAGAGGAGTGACAAAATGCTTTCCGAATGCAGCTGCCATGTGGATGAGAAGGGAAGGGAACTGGTTCATCACGGCACATCATCATTTCCGATCGCGTGTTACAGCGATGATCTGGGGAGTAATGATATGCCATGTCATTGGCATGATGAACTGGAAGCAATCGTGATCATAGAGGGTGCGGGCAGAGTCATTGCAGGAGCAGAGGAATTCATCCTGCGGGAAGGCGAGGGAGCCTTTATCAATGCAGGGGTGTTTCATACGCTGCTGCGGGAAGAAGGATGTCAGTGCCGGTATCATTCTCTGGTATTTCAGCCGGTTCTGGTCGGCGGCAGTTATGACAGTATCTTCTGGCAGCAGTATCTCGAGCCGCTTCTTAAGAATAAGACAATACATGGCGTTCCTTTGAAGCCTTCTGTTCCCTGGCAGGCGGATGCGATCGCTGCGGCCCAGAATGCATGGCAAAACTGCATGGAAGAAAAACCGGGATATCCGTTTCTTGTGAGAAACGCTCTGTCTGAGATGGTATTTTGGCTTTGTGATCATCTGGGGAAGGATTCCACTCAGCCGGATCAAAAGAAAATACGGGACAGTCAGCGGATGAAAGCGATGTTAAGCATTATTGCCAAGCAGTATGGAGAGCCGTTATCCCTCAGCAGGATTGCGCAGGAGGCTTCCATCAGTGAGAGTGAGTGCCTGCGCTGCTTCCGTAGGATCATCCATACGACGCCGACACAATACCTGAAGGAGTTCCGGCTGCAGCGCGCAGCCGAGAAGCTGACGTCATCTGCGGACCTGATTTCCGAGATTGCCCGTCAGTGCGGATTTCAGGAGATGAGCTATTTCTCCAAAGCATTTCGTGAGAAATTCAGTGTGACGCCGGGCGATTACCGACGGCAGCTCAGAGATGAAGGGTAAAAGATGAAGATGGCAATGTCATATTTCTTATTTTGATATTGACATATGTCAACATTGGGTGTATACATAAGTTAACACGTGTAAACATAAAATGCTTCTAAGAGACAAAGGTTAGCGAGAAAGCAGATTATTGTATGAAAAAAATAATGTTTGACAGGAGGAAAAGAAAATGACACTTATGGAAGCAATACAAAACCGTCATGCCGTACGGGCA
>CAMGRE010000214.1 GCA_946061355.1 uncultured bacterium
TGATTATAACAAGGAGGTACTGAAATGGCAACAATTATCGTTGGTGCAATTTTGGTGATCGCAGTTTGTCTGATCATCAGATACATGATCCGCCGGAAAAAGAAAGGGAAGGGCGTGGGCTGCAGCTGCGGCTGTGATCACTGCAGCGGCGGCTGTCACTGAAAAGCGCTTTCCGGGCAGAACCGTCGGCATACTCCTGGATATGGTCATTGGTTCAACATGCGAGCGATACAGTTCATTACCTCGCTTCGCATGGCAGAGTAGTCGATGTCCGGATCGGGATACAGCGTGGATTCATGGCAGTAGGTCTCAACCAGATGATAGGTGAGATGTACCTTTTCCTTCAGATTGGGAAGAGCAGGAGCACGTTGTTCCAGCGCTTCCATGCATTTGCCTATGATACGTTTTTCAAAAGCTTTTGTCATAGCGGCGATATCACTGTCGACGGCAGACAGGGAAACCAGCTCCTGATGTGGCTTTTTGTATTTTAAGTGACTCTCCTCAAACAGATCCATGAGGCGGTCCAGCTTTGCGATCAGATCGTCATTGTTGTCATAGCTGCTCAGCAGCTCGAACAGGGGATCACACATTTGATCGAATAGCTGATACAGGGCGGAGAGCAGAATGTCTTTCTTATCTTTAAAATAGCTGTATACAATGCCGGTGGAGACACCGGCTTTTTTTGCGATATCTACGGTGGTGGTGGAACGGTAGCCTTTTTCGGAGACGAGTTCCATACAAGCCTGAATGATCTTCTCTTTCTTTTCAATTGCGCGTTTCTGCTGCGGCTCGCGGATCTGCGGGCGGGTGTCCTTATCTTTCTCTGATTCTGACTTCATGATGCGTTTCTCCTTTTGTCAAAATGGTGTAATGGCAAGTCCTTTTTCAAAATAATTATAGTTTGGATCCATGGGAAAGTCAATAAATATGAAAAAGATTTCATATTCATATTGACAAATCATGAAAACGGATTTAATATGAACATGAAACTAATTTCACATTCTAAGGAAGTGTACTATGAGTAACAGGGATAGAAAATCAAAGGAAACCATAAAAAAGGTTGTGAAGCTTGGAGTGACGGTGGCGGTTCTGTCATCGGTGGCCGGTGGTCTGTATTATATGGAAACAAGGCCGGATGAGTATCATACGGTGGCGCTTCAGCAGGCAGATGTTGAACAGATACTGTCGGCAAACGGCGATGTCAGGACAGAAGAGAGTTGTACCTATTATGCACAGGTTTCGGCGCCGATCAGTCAGCTCGATATCAGAGTCGGGGATGAGATCCGGGAAGGAGATATGCTTGTGACGTATGATCTGGATGATCTCATCCTGGCAAAGGAGCGTTCGGAGCTGCAGGTGAAACAGGCATCGAGCGCATATCAGTCTACCGTGAATCAGAACGAGAAGAATACGATGATCTATGAGGGCGCAGTCGTGACGGAGGCGATGTTTTGCGAGATGATTGCGGATCAGTGGAGTGTGATTCAGGATCTGCAGAAGAAGCTGGCGGAGGCGGATGACAAACAGGAGGAGGTAAGCTATTACATAAACAGAGCGGCGTCGGAGACGGATGATGACGACAGAGATGATTTCAATGCGATGGTGGACGCAAGACACCGGGATTATCAGGCGATGGACCGGCCGAAGCTGGCGGCAGAGCTTGCGAAGCAGCAGGCGATCTACAGCGATATGCAGGCGTTTCGCGCACAGTATGCCACGCAGAGGGAAAATGCGGATGCCAGGCTCATTGATGAGAGCGCACAGCAGGAACTTCTGCTGAAGAAACAGGAGGCATCGCTGCAGAGTCAGGATGACGCCGATTCCCTGACAGACGGAGAAGCAGGCATACAGGCGGAATTCAAAGGCGTGGTGACGGAACGCTTCGTGGAGAGCGGCGCTACGGTTGTGAAGGGGCAGCCACTCTTTACTGTGGAAAATCTGGATACCATGTATGTGTCTGCGGATATTTCCAAATATGATATCGATGAGGTGGCAGTGGGACAAAAGGCGGAGATCAGAATCGGGGATGAAACCTATCAGGGAAAGGTGACCCGGATCGACAGGCTGGCTTCCAAAGAAAATTCCGACAAGGCAAAGATTCCTGTGAGGATCGGTTTTGAGGGCAATACGGATCAGGTCTGTCTGGGTATCGAAGCCGATGTGACGATCCTGCAGAAATCTGCGAAGGACGCGTCGGTGATTGCAAGATCGGCGGTCTATGAGGATGAGGCGGGAAGCTATGTCTATGTACTGAAGGAGGGCATTGTCTGCAGGCAGGATGTCGAAACAGGCCTGTCGGATAACGAGTATGTCCAGATCCTTTCGGGACTGGGACAGTCAGACAGTGTGATCCTGGATGCGGTGACGGAGGAGAAACTGGGCACCAAAGGTGTCAGCGTGGAGGAGCGTTGAGATGGAGGAACAAAAAATCATTACCTTTGAGAATGTCTGCAAAGAGTACAGAATCGGTGACACCTCCTTTTTTGCGTTGAAGGATGCATCGTTTGCCATCAAAGAGGGCAGCTTTGTTGTGATCTTAGGACCCAGTGGTGCGGGAAAAAGTACGCTCTTAAATCTACTGTCGGGAATGGATATGGCAAGCAGCGGTAAGATCACTTTTTTTGACGGACAGGTCATTTCGGATTATACAGACAGGGAACTGACGAGATATCGCGCTGAGGAGGTTGGCATCGTATTTCAGTTCTACAATCTGATCCCATCGCTTACGGCATACGAGAATGTTGCACTGATGCGGGACATCAAGAGTCCGATAGGAGACCCGGAGGAGGCGCTCAGAGCAGTGGGGCTTGAACGGCAGATCCACCAGTTCCCGTCCCAGCTCTCCGGAGGGGAACAGCAGCGCACATCCATTGCGAGGGCAGTGGTGAAGAATCCGCGGCTCCTTCTGTGCGATGAACCGACGGGAGCTCTTGATACCTCGACCGGACGGGAAGTGTTGAAACTGTTACAGAATCTGTGCAGGGAGCGCCATACGACAGTGGTGATGGTAACGCATAACAGTCTGTTTGCGGATGTGGCGGATCAGGTGATCTATGTCAAGAACGGTACGGTGGAAAAGGTAAAATATAATGAAGTAGTCAAGAGTGCGGATGAGGTGGAATGGTGATGCTGTTTCGGAAATTAAGGAGAGAACTGTGGGAACAGAAGACACAGTTTTTTGCCATTTTTATGATGTCGTTTCTGGGGCTTTTGATCTATGTCGGGATGGATGCAGAGAGCAGCGGTGCATGGGCGTCTGCGCAGGCGTATTACAATTCGTGCGCACTTGCGGACTTCTGGGTGCAGGGAGCATGCTTTTCACAGGACGATGCGGCGCTCGTCAGATCGCTGCCTGAAGTGAGAGATGTGCAAAGATGCAGGACAGTTGATGCAAAGGCGGAAGGGATCATCGGGAAAGGCAGCGAGGAGGCGGA
>CAMGRE010000215.1 GCA_946061355.1 uncultured bacterium
TCTAGTATGCACATTTATTATAGCATGAATCAAAAAAAGCTGATATAATCAATCTTTATCAGAGGGTAAAAATTATGAAAAAAATGAAACAATACAATAAAATAAGATATCGGTTTCTGTTGCTATTGGCGTTGACATTGTTCCTTAGCGTGCCGGTGACGGTGCGTGCGGAGGAGGGACTCATGATCCACGGCAAGAGTCAGGTGATCGCCGGACAGGAGACGCCGCTGACGCTGATGCTTCAGGGGAAAAAAGTATCTCAGGGAGATGTGGAGTGGGAGAGCTCCGACAGGCATACGGCGTTTGTGGAGCAGGACGGCATGCTCAATGCCGGAACCATCAAAACAGCAAAGACGGTGACGATCACGGCGACCGTGACGGTGGATGATCAGGAATATGAGGCCGAAAAGCAGATCCGGGTACTTCCGCAGGTGACAGATGTCAAGATTTACCGCAATGAAGAGAAATCAGACGGTAAGCTGATGAATTTTGACAGCAGTGTGCTGCCGGACGGTGAAGGCAAGGCGGCAAAGGTGATGGTACTGGAAGCAAAATGCGAGCCGGCGCAGGCGCTCCAGAAGGTTAACTGGAAGAGTTCGGACCTTTCCGTGGCAACGGTAGACAGTGAAGGAACGATCCATTTTAAGGGAACCGGCAAAACGGTGATTACGGCAACAGCGGCGGATGGCAGCGGAGTGTCCGAGAAGGTGACGATTTCCGTGTCCGATCCGATCGAAAAGATCAAGGTCAAGCCCGAGGATATGCCGGATACCGAGTTCGTGGAACATGGCGAGACGGCGGAGTATCTCGTGCTTTCCGATGGACAGACGCTGCAGCTATATACAGACATTTCGCCGAAAGGAGCATCCAGCGCCGCTGTCAGATGGAGCAGTTCGAATGAATCGGTTGCTGCGGTGGATGAGGACGGCCTGGTGACTGCAGGTTTTACAGACAGTCTTCAGGAGGTCACCATCACGGCAACGGCAGAAGATGACAGCAGTGTCAGTGATGAGTTTACATTCCGGGTGGCGCCGCGGTTTGATCTGATGTACGGTGACCGTCGTATCAATGATGAGACAATTCATCTGTATCTGGAGGATGGTTACCGTGATGTGCAGCTTAGGCTGGAGCAGGAATTTGCTGAGTACGGCAGGCTCACCTGGAGCAGTGAGGATTCCGAGATCGCCGATGTGGATCAGAACGGCAGAATACGTGCGGGCAAAGCGGGAGACGTGATCATCAGGGCGTTGCTTCTGTGCGGTGACGACCGTTATATCATCGCCAAGACGAAAGTGGTTGTTCTTGATAAAAATTCATCCCATTATGACAGGACGGAGGCAATGGCAGAGGTTGACCGTTATGTTGTGCAGAAGGATCGGAATCCGGGAGAAAAACTGACGATCACCTGTATTGGAGACAGCATCACATATGGCACCAAGCTCCTAAATGATGTGGATTATAAGGAGATCGTATACCCGAATTATCTGGGAGAGTATCTCGAAGCCGAGAATGTATACAGCATGGGTGTCGGAGGCATGCCGATCAGCCGTGTGGTCAAGGATCTGAATGAGAAGGACTGGGGATATTACGACTGGAATCCCTGTATGCTGGATCTCTTTTTTGATGATAATGTGAACCCGACTGATCCGAATAAGAATAATCCGAACGGAGAGTTTTACAGTGACAAAAATATAGAGCGGTTGGAGCAATCGGATGTGATCGTGGTGATGGGCGGTGTGAATGATAGTTTCCAGACGTTTGACAGTGTGAAGGATGCAAGAACGGTGCTTGGCATGTCGGAGGACGAGATGCCGACCTCGGAGCAGGTTCAGGAAGTCTTCCTTGAGAAGAGGTTTGGCTCTGTCGGAGCATGTGAGGAGAAGACTTTCTGCGGCGATGTCGATAAGTTGATGAAGAAGTTGAAACAATGTGCACCGGATGCGCAGATTATCTTCTTTACGCCGTTCCAGAATACCGTGTCCAACGGAAATGCCATGTATCCGCTGGAGGAGTATGTGGATGCCATCAAGAAGCTTGGCAAGGAGAACGATATCACTGTGGTCGATACCTATGGTCAGGACTTTATGAACACTGCCGGAGCGCAGGTGCGCAAGAAATATATGCCGGACGGCGTTCATGGCAATGCCGCCGGAAACCGCCTGATTGCAAACCATGTGGCAGCGTGGATTCTGCGGGGGAGAGAGTGAGAAGCGGAAAATTTTATGAAAAAATGATTGACAGTTTCCAAAACAGGGAGTAAAGTAGTGGCATAACAAATCAACCAAACCTGTGAGAAAGAGAAGTAAGCTTACGGAACCGTTTCAGAGAGCTGCTGATGGTGGGAATGCAGTATGGAGATGTTGGCTGAATGGACTTTCGAGGGCAGTCTGAACGATGAATCATCAAGTAGGCGCTGCCGGGAACCGCACCCGTTATCCAGGCGGCATGTATGATAGTACATGAAAAGAGTGGACTTTTGAAGTCAAGTTGAGTGGTACCACGGGAATAGGAAACTATGAGCGTCTCAAACATTATGTTTGGGGCGCTTTTCTTTGTGTACGAGTGGCACCACACTTCTATCGCTCACAGGCAGTACAAAAAGGAGAGCAAAGTTATGAAAAGAAAATTATTGGCAGTAATGATGACAGCAGCAATGGTAATGTCCCTGGCAGCATGCGGAAGCAGTGCTGAGCAGGCGCAGCCCGCAGCGGCAGAAACAGCAGAAACGGCTACAGCGGAGACAGAGGAGGATGCAGCAGAAGAAGCACAGCCGGCGGCAGATGGTTCCTACACGATCGGTATCTCACAGTTTGCAGAGCACGGTTCTCTGGATAACTGCAGGGAAGGCTTCCTGGAGGGATTGAAGGAGGCAGGAATCGAGGAGGGCGTCAATCTGACCGTGTTGTTTGATAACGCACAGGCTGATATGGGCACGGCGAGCACCATTTCCGATTCCTATGTATCACAGAAGGTGGATCTGATCTGCGCGATTGCGACACCCAGTGCCATGAGCGCATACAATTCCTGTATGGATACGGATATTCCGGTGATCTACACGGCAGTGTCCGATCCTGTGGCTTCAGGTCTTGCTAAGGAAGACGGTTCCAGCGTAGGGAACATCACAGGTACTTCGGATGCACTGCCTGTCACAGAGCAGCTCGGTATGATCCGCGAGATGATGCCGGAGGCAAAGAAGATCGGTATTCTCTTCACGACCAGTGAAACAAATTCCGAGAGTACGATCGCAGAATACAAGGCACATGCATCAGAGTATGGATTTGAGATCGTGGACAGCGGGATCAACACCATCGCAGATGTACCGATGGCGGCAGCTGATCTGGTAGAAAAGGTTGACTGCATCACAAATCTGACGGATAATACTGTTGTGTCTGCACTTCAGACCGTACTGGATGCGGCAAATAAGAA
>CAMGRE010000216.1 GCA_946061355.1 uncultured bacterium
AGAATACGGACCGCGCCTTCGGTACAATCTTCGGTTCGGAGATCACCAGACGTTACGGCGATACGCTGGAGGAGGATACGTACCGCGTCATCTGCCACGGCGCAGGCGGACAGAGCTTCGGGGCGTTCATTCCCAAAGGCCTCACACTGGAGCTGACCGGAGACAGCAACGACTATTTCGGAAAAGGGCTTTCCGGCGGCAAACTCGTGATCTATCCGCCGACGGGCAGCAAGTTCAAACAGGATGAGAATATCATCATCGGCAATGTGGCGCTGTACGGCGCGACAAGCGGCAAAGCCTTTATCAACGGCGTGGCGGGAGAGCGGTTCTGTGTGCGTAACTCAGGCGCCATTGCAGTGGTAGAGGGTGTTGGTGACCACGGCTGTGAATATATGACGGGCGGACGCGCCGTTATCCTCGGCAAAACAGGCAAAAACTTCGCAGCGGGCATGAGCGGCGGCATCGCTTACGTGCTGGATGAGGACAATGATCTGTACACCCGCCTGAATAAGGAAATGGTATATTCCACTGAAATCACGTCGAAGTATGATGTATTAGAACTCAAGGATATGATCAGAGAGCATGTGGCTTACACCAATTCCGAAAAGGGAAAACAGGTTCTGGACAATTTTGGCGAGTATCTGCCGAAGTTTAAGAAGATCATACCGTATGACTATGACAGGATGTTGAAGGCCATCGTACAGATGGAGGAGAAAGGCTTAAGCGCTGAGCAGGCACAGATCGAGGCATTCTATGCCAATCTGCGTAAGTAAGGGAGGAAGAAACGATGGGAAAACCGACAGGATTTATGGAATACGAAAGAAAAACCTCCGCTGCTGAGAAGCCTCAGGAGAGAATTAAGCATTTTAATGAGTTCCATACACATCTTCCGAAGGAACAGCAACAGCTTCAGGGAGCACGTTGTATGGAGTGTGGAGTGCCGTTCTGCCAGTCCGGCATGATGATCTGCGGCATGGCATCCGGCTGCCCTCTGCACAATCTTGTGCCGGAGTGGAATGATCTGGTCTATTCCGGCAACTGGCAGCAGGCGTATAACCGGTTAAAAAAGACAAACAATTTCCCGGAATTCACATCCCGCGTGTGCCCGGCACTGTGCGAAAACGCATGTACCTGCGGACTGAACGGTGATCCGGTATCGACGAAGGAGAATGAGTACGCCATCATCGAGAATGCGTATGAGCAGGGATATGCTGCGGCAAATCCTCCGCGGGTACGCACCGGGAAAAAGGTGGCTGTCGTCGGAAGCGGTCCCTCCGGTCTGGCAACGGCAGATCAGCTGAACAAAAGGGGACATTCCGTGACCGTCTATGAGCGCTCGGACCGTGTGGGCGGACTGCTCATGTACGGCATCCCCAATATGAAGCTGGAGAAGCAGATCGTGGAGCGCAAGGTAAAGATCATGGAGGAGGAAGGAGTAACCTTCGTGACGAACGCAGATGTCGGGAAAGATATCAAGGCGTCGAAGCTCTTAAAAGAGTATGACAGAGTCGTGCTCGCCTGCGGTTCCTCGAACCCGAGAGACATCGGTGCGCCCGGAAGAGATGCGGAAGGGATTTATTTCGCTGTGGATTTCCTCAAGGCGAACACAAAGAGCCTGCTGGATTCCGGCTTCCAGGATAAGAAATATATCGACACGAAGGATAAGGATGTCGTGATCATCGGCGGCGGTGATACGGGAAATGACTGCGTGGGAACGTCCATCCGCCACGGCTGCAAATCCGTAACACAGATTGAGATGATGCCCAAGGCACCCGATACAAGAGCGGAGAACAACCCCTGGCCGGAGTGGCCGAAGATCTGCAAGACGGATTACGGTCAGGAGGAGGCGATCGCACTGTTCGGCCATGATCCGAGGATCTATGAGTCCACCGTGAAGGAATTTGTCAAGGACAAGAACGGAAAACTCAAGGCGGTGAAGATTGTGAAGCTGTCCTGGGAAAAGGATGAGGCGACCGGGCGCATGAATATGAAAGAAATCCCCGGCAGTGAGCAGGTGCTGCCTGCACAGATCGTTCTGATCGCAGCGGGCTTCCTGGGCAGTCAGAAGTATGTGACTGATGCGTTCGGTGTTGAGGTCAATGAGAGGACGAACGTAAAGACCGCGCCCGGAGAGTATCGGACGAATGTGGCGAACGTCTTTGCCACGGGCGACATGCACAGGGGACAGTCCCTGGTGGTATGGGCGATTCGGGAGGGCAGAGAGACGGCGAGAGCCGTCGATGAGAGCCTGATGGGCTATACGAATCTAGGGATTCAATAGAGATTTGCCGGAAAATTATGGATTGAATTATATACTGTAATATGATAGACTTTTTGTGTGGCGGTCGTGGAATGGCCGCCACACTTGTTTTTCTTGTCCAAATTTACTAAACTCAGGGGGGATTGAAAAGTGTTGGAAATGATTAGCAATGTGCTGACAAAAATTGACGATCTCGTGTGGGGAATCCCGCTGATCGTCCTGATTCTGGTGGTGGGTATTTTCCTGACGGTGCGGCTCAGGGGAGTGCAGTTCTCAAAACTTGGTCTGGCGATCAAATACATCATGCAGAATGATAAGAGCGGCAAGGAAGGTGAGGTCAGCAGCTTCGGCGCGCTGTGTACCGCCCTCTCCGCAACGATCGGTACCGGTAATATCGTTGGTGTTGCGACGGCGCTGGTGGCAGGCGGCCCCGGAGCCTTGTTCTGGATGTGGCTGGCTGCGCTGTTCGGAACGGCGACCAAGTTTGCAGAGTGTATGCTGGCGATGAAATACCGTGTCGTGGCATCAGATGGACATGTTCTCGGCGGACCTTTTTACTACATAGAAAACGGTATGGGCAAAAACTGGCGGTGGCTCGGCAAGATCTTTGCGTTCTTCGGTGTCTGCGTCGGGCTGATGGGTATCGGTACTTTCACACAGGTAAACGGCATTACGAGCGCGGTCAACAATTTCTTTGATCCGTCGAATGCATGCGCCGCAAATCTTTTCGGAAGAGAGTATTCCTGGACGGTTGTGGCAGCAGGCATTCTGCTCACACTGTGCGTTGGTCTTGTTATCATCGGCGGCTTAAAAAGAATCTCCAGAGTGGCTGAGATTATCGTGCCTTTCATGGCGATTCTGTATGTTGCAGCCAGCCTTCTCGTGATCGTGTGCAACATCACGAAGGTGCCTGCGGCGATCGTGGAGATCGTGCAGAGCGCGTTTGGCTTCCGTGCGGCAGCAGGCGGCGCTCTTGGCGCTATGATCCTTGCGATGCAGAAAGGTATTGCGAGAGGTATCTTTTCCAATGAAGCTGGTCTCGGAAGCGCACCGATCGCTGCGGCTGCGGCTAAGACGGACGAGCCGGTTCATCAGGGACTGGTGTCCATGATGGGAACATTTAT
>CAMGRE010000217.1 GCA_946061355.1 uncultured bacterium
AGGGCAGGATCCGGATCTGTACTGGGATTTTGCGCTGTATGCCATCGTCTTTTCGATCATCGGGGCGCGTATCTATTATGTCATATTTTCCTGGGATAATTACAAGGATGATCTGCTCAGCATTTTTAACACCAGGGGAGGCGGGCTGGCCATCTACGGCGCGGTGATCGGCGCGTTTCTGACGGCATTTATTTACTGCCGGGTCAAGAAAGTCCCCTTTTTGCGGCTCTGCGATACCGGTGTGGTGGGACTGATCCTGGGACAGGTGATCGGCCGCTGGGGCAATTTTATGAACCGAGAGGCGTTTGGTGAGTATACGGACAATCTGTTTGCCATGCGCCTGCCGATCGAGGCGGTGCGTCAGCATGAGATCACAGAGACGATGTGGGCACATGTCACAGAGGGTGTGAACTATATTCAGGTGCACCCGACCTTCCTGTATGAGAGTATGTGGAATCTGGTGCTGCTCTGTCTGCTCCTGCTGTATTGGAAACATAAGAAATTCGAGGGCGAGATTGCCATACTGTATTTCGGGGGCTACGGACTCGGCAGATGTATGATCGAGGGACTGAGGACAGATCAGTTGCTCCTGCCGCATACGAGTCTTGCGGTGTCCCAGATCCTGGCGGGCATTCTTGTTGTGTTTGCAATTGTTGTGGAAGTGAGTGTACGAATGAAAAAGAGGTGAAAAGCCATGTGGGCTTTGTTTGCAGTATTGTCCGCAGTGTTTGCGGCGTTGACTTCGATCTTAGCCAAGATCGGTATCGAAGGTGTTAATTCCAATCTGGCAACGGCGATCCGTACGGTGGTCGTCCTGGCGATGGCGTGGGGAATGGTATTTCTCACCGGCGGGCAGGGAGGAATTGCCGGAATCAGTAAAAAGAGCTGGCTGTTTCTGATTCTGTCGGGACTCGCTACGGGCGCTTCCTGGCTGTGCTATTACAGGGCGCTTCAGATCGGTGAGGCATCCAAGGTGGTGCCGATCGATAAGATGAGCGTGGTGATTACGCTGGTACTCGCATTTGTGTTTCTGCATGAAAAGTTTACGATGAAGGCAGGGATCGGTGCGCTGCTTATTACGGCGGGAACGCTTGTCATGGTGATGTGATGAATATTTTAACATTGGAACATATCAAAAAGAATTATACAGAGCGCATGCTGTTTGATGACGCTTCCTTTTTCCTGCAGGAGGGAGAAAAGGTGGGCGTCATCGGCATCAATGGGACGGGAAAATCGACGCTCCTTAAGATCATAACGGGAGAGCAGGAACCGGATGAGGGAAGGGTAGTCTATGCGTCACATGTGGTCGTTCGGTCACTCCCCCAGACACCGGTATTTGCACCGGATATGACAGTTTTGGAAGGTGCCCTTTCGGGAAATACAGAGCATGAGGATGTCGGAACAATCACGGCACGGGCGAAACAGATGCTGCAGGAACTCGGTGTGACGGAATATGATCAGAAGGTTGATTTTTTGTCCGGAGGACAGCGCAAACGTGTCGCGCTGGTGCAGGTGCTGTTAAAAGAGGCTGACATCCTGGTGATGGATGAGCCGACCAACCATCTGGACAGTGTGACATCCCAGTGGCTGGAGGATTATCTTAAGAATTATAAAGGCGCACTGGTGCTGGTGACGCATGACCGGTATTTCCTGGACAGTGTGACCAACCGCATTGTGGAGATTGATCAGGGGAAGTTATTCAGTTACGATACAAATTATGCCGGTTTCCTGGAATTGAAGGCGGGACGGGAAGCGATGGAGGATGCGGCGGAGCGCAAACGCCGGTCGATTCTGCGCGTGGAATTGGAATGGGTAAAGCGCGGAGCCAGAGCCAGAAGTACGAAGCAGAAGGCGAGGCTGGAGCGGTATGAGGAACTAAAGAACCGCAAAGCGCCTGTGCGTGACAGGAGTGTGGAATTATCCTCTGTCAGCACGAGGATGGGGCGAACCACGGTGGAGCTTCACCATGTGTCGAAAGCATATGACAGGAAGCTGTTTGAGGATTTTTCCTACATTTTCCTGAAAGGTGACCGTATTGGCTTTATCGGAGAGAACGGCTGCGGCAAGACGACGATGATGAAGTTGATCATGGGAATGGTACAGCCGGACTCCGGCGAAGTAGTGATCGGGCAGACGGTGAAGCTCGGATATTACTCGCAGGAGTTTGAGAATACACCGGAAGCAGGGATTGCCTATATGGATCCTGCGTCCAGAGTGATCGATTATATCAGGGATACGGCGGAATATGTGCAGACGAAGGATGGGCGGATATCGGCATCCGCCATGCTGGAGAGATTTCTGTTTCCGCCACAGGAGCAGTATTCGCGCATTGAGAAGCTCTCCGGCGGGGAGAAGAAGCGGCTGAATCTGCTTCGGGTGCTGATGGAAGCGCCGAATGTTCTGATCCTGGATGAGCCTACGAACGATCTGGATATCCGGACATTGACGATCCTTGAGGATTATCTGGATCAGTTTGACGGGATTGTGATCGTGGTTTCCCATGACAGATATTTCCTTGACCGTATCGTGAAAAGGTTGTTTGTCTTTGAAGGAGACGGCAGGATCCGTCAGTTTGAGGGTGGCTATAGCGATTATGTGCTTGTGTGTAGCATGGAAGAAGCGGAACGAAAGGCAGCAGGCGAAGCTGCGGGAACTTTCGGCAGAAAGGCTGGCGCTGCGGTGTCCGAAGGCGCAAACCGGGAGGAGGGCGGAAACGGTGCGGACGACGATGGCAGGAAACGGCGCGGGCGCACCCATGACAGTAAGATCAAATTCACCTATCAGGAGCAGAAGGACTGGGACAGTATCGAACAGGTCATTGCCAAACTGGAACAGGAGATCGGGCAGCTTGAGCGGGGGATCGCACAGAACGCCAGAGATTTCGTGAAGTTAAACGAACTCACTGTCAGGAAGGAACAGGCAGAATCACAGCTTGAGGAACGCATGGAACGGTGGATGTACCTGTCGGAGAAGCATGAAGCGATTCAGAATCAGTGAGAAACCCGCATGGATCAGGTGAGATTGAAGCGGTATCAGAATAAATTCAGTGTAAAAACTCTTCGGAAACGGAGAGTTTTTTTGATGCATAAATTATTGTCGGATCAAATCGCAAACGGAAAAGAGCTGCTGCACAAGATGTGGTCTGATAAATTTATGGTTTTTCATCATACAAAAGGATGTTCTGCAATTCGAGAAGTGTTTTAGTATCTGCTATTTTTGAGAAGAACGATGAACAGGGCGGCGAGGACTGTCTGAGCACTGCCGGTTTTCAAA
>CAMGRE010000218.1 GCA_946061355.1 uncultured bacterium
AGTTGTGCTGCTGCCGGTACTGCCGGCTGTGCCTGTGCTGTCCGTGCTCCCCTTCTGAACGATATTGTATGTATTGGGGTCATCATCATCGTCATCATCCAGTTCGTATCCGTAGTCATCCAGCTTCTCAAAAAAAAGCGCCACATTTTTCTCGTATGCCGCTTTTTTTTCATCTACCTCATACTCTTCCCGATAACCATCATTTTCAATGCCATCTGTATACTCATCCACAATCTCCTGCGCATCCGCCACCTCCTGCTCAGCCTTCTGTACGGCGATCTGCGCCTCCAGCAGCGTATCGTCATAGACAATCTGTGCAAAATCTGCTGCGATCCGGCTGCGTTTCTGCTCGTTCTCCGCCTCAAGCTTCTCATTCTCATAATCAAGCTTCCCCTGGCGGTATGCAAGCTCCGCTTCCATCAGGGCGCGCTCCAGTTCCCTGTATGCTTCCTTATAAGAATTGTCTGTCAGTCTCAGAACCGCTGTGCCACTCTCCACCTCATCAGCAGAAGATACATAGACATCCTCAACGATCAGATCCGCATCCAGAAAGTCGAGTGCAATCTCCTTCTCGATCAGTCCCGTTGATGTCGTCCCTGTGGCAGAGACCACATTTTCACTGTCCCTTGGCGGGAAAGGTGTCTGTGGCGCCTCCGGCTGTAGCGTGCTCCTCCAGTACAGATATCCCGATGCGGCACCTGCCGAAAGGACAAGCACTGCCGCGATCACAAGGATTATCCGCTTTCTTTTTTTCTTATCCTCCGGAACTTTCCCGGCCTCCTTATCCTTCATAACTCCTCCGTTTTCCTTCTTTTTGTTTGTGTTCTGTCGTTTCTCTGACAATGCAGACACAATTTTAACTATGTATCCGCTTCTGCAATCATTATAAGAAGTAATTGTTTCTACTTTTTGTTCAAATTGTGAAAAATCTGTGTTCTGCCAAATCACCCCTGAGCTTATTCCGGTCGAAGAACATGCGCTGCCGGATGAAGCGCACGAAAAAAACAGTGTCCTCCCTCAAGAACACTGCTTTTACTGTTAAATACTTTTTATTTCTAAATACTCCCTTTACCTGAATCTCATTTTATAGAAAAACGTCATTTCTTTCCAGTACAGAAAATGAAAAAACAGAGCACAAAATTCGTACTTGACAAAACCCAAAAAATGTGCATTCAAAATTTTTATGTTAATTTATACTTGACACATTTTTGCAAACGCTTCAAACTAAGACTATATGTAGGGGGAAACATTTATAAGGGGAACAATTATTATGGAAGAAAAAGAAATCCTGCGCATTGCCATCTGCGAAGACAGCGAAATGGAACAGAAACGTCTCCTGAAGATCATAGAGATGGGCGAATATCCGGCCAATCCCACCGTTTTTGACAGCGGCGAAGCTTTTCTGAAGGAATACCACACGGGACAATTTGACGTGATCTTTATGGATATCTACATGAACGGCATGAGTGGTGTCGAGACCGTGCGTTCCATCCGTGAGATCGATGCAAATGTCATCATCGCTTTTACGACCTCCAGCACCGAATTTGCCCTGGAGGGCTATCGTCTGGATGTATTCAAATATCTGGAAAAGCCCGTACAGGCCAAAGATGTGTATGAGGTGCTCGCTTTCACACAGATGAAGCAGGCCAACAAGCCAAAGATCAAATTTAAATCAGGCAGACAGGAATGCTCTGTTGCTCTGTCCGATATCCTGTATGCGGAGCAAAAAGGGCACTATGTGACATTTTATCTGACGGACCATTCTTCCGTCCGTACTGCCGACAAGCTGGACTGTATGCAGACACAGCTGCCGGAGCCTGATTTCCTCCGCTGTCACAAAAGCTATCTCGTGAATATCGCTCATGTCAAGACAATTGATCCGGAGCTGAGCGCTTTTGTGATGGAAAACGGCGACTGCGTATACATCCGCAGGGAGAGCCTTGGCGCCTCAAAGAGAGCGTTTGAAGAATTTGGCAGGAAACGCTAATTCCCGGATCACCACTTGCGGAAGCAGTTCCTCAAGCTCTTCTTTGGTACAAAGCTTTGTGCCCGGATGGCGCAGCGATCCCGAAGCTGCTGCCACTCCGTAAGCAAACATTTCCTTCATCGATAATTCCCGGTTCAATGCCAGGCAGAATCCCGCTACCATGGAATCTCCTGCGCCCTGGACACCCCTGACCTCGACCTGCATCGGTTCCGCATACAGGATCGTCTCCCGGCTCACCAGATAAGCGCCTGCGCTTCCCATGGAAATGCAGATATATGTTATGCCGCCATTTGCTATTTCCTGTGCTTTCTCAAGGATCTTGAATTCATCCTCCGGTTCAATTCCAAACGTCTCACAAAATTCACTTACATTCGGCTTGATCAGATACGGAACCGCCCGCACTCCCTTTGCAAGCAGTTCTCCCGATGCATCTAAGATCGTCTTCACGCCGCGCCTGTTTGCCATCCGGATCATCCGCTCATAACTATCGGCAGGCACTCCTTCCGGCACACTGCCGTCCAACACGATGATCCCCGCCTGTCCCAGCCAGCTGTCAATGCACTCCATCAACTGCTGCTGGTTATCACTACCAACGTAATTTCCTTTTTCGTTAAATTCGGTCATCACGCCGGATTCCTTCTCATGGATCTTGATATTGGTGCGTGTCCTTCCGTCCACAGTCACAAAATCATGGGGAATCCCCCGATCATCAAGCGCTTTCTCCACGATATTTCCATCCGCCGAATAGCAAAAGCCCAAACAGACCGTCGGCTCCCCGAAATGCGTCAGGGCGGTACTCACGTTGATCCCTTTCCCGCCAACATCATTCTGCACACTCTCAGGCCGGTGTGTCCCACCGCGCTCTGCCCTGTCCACATGGATCGTCCTGTCAAAACAGGGATTCATCGTGACCGTCAATACCTTGCGCTTATCACTCTCCATTTTACCAAACACTCCTCATCACAATCCGACACGACCGCCGACTGTTAATCCTGTGCGACAATCTCGCGGTAGAATTCGGAATAATCCCTTCTCTTATCCTTTGTAAACTGGATCGCTGTTCTCGGATGCTGGTTCAAAAGTCCCGTCATCAGGTACTGCAGATCATATCCCCACACGACTCCCTCATCCTTTAATTTGTTGATATGTTCCTCCACGAACTGGATCACGGGATAAACATTATACTTGGGATTCTTGAGGAAGCCGAGCAGCAATTCCATCGCACAGTTTCCTGCCCCACGACCGAGGCAGCCATAGGTT
>CAMGRE010000219.1 GCA_946061355.1 uncultured bacterium
ATAATGCTTCTAACTGGAAAAGAGAGATAAAGGAGGAGGCTTATGGAAATCAGAGATTTTGCCGATATGGAACGGTTTGAAAAGATCATGGCCAACTGGGCCAAGGCGACGGGGTTGGCTACCGTTGCCGTGGGGGCAGATGGAAAATATATTTCGGAATGCTATAATTTTACGGATTTTTGCATTAAGTATACCCGGGGATCCCATGAGGGGGCAGCGAGGTGTGAAAAGTGTGAGAGGGAAGGACATGGTGTGTATCGTTGTCATGCGGGGTTGATTGATTTTGGTATAGACCTTGTGGTAAACGGTGAGAAGGTTGGATTAGTGATCGGAGGACAGGTCCTTCCGGAGGATCCGGATGAGGAAAAATTTCGCCAGACAGCAAGGGAGATCGGGGTTAATGAAGATACATATATTTCCGCTCTGCGCAAGGTAAATGTGCGGTCGGAGGAAACGATCAAGGCTTCGGCGGAGTTACTGGGGGAAGTTTTGAATAATTATATCAATTCGGAGTATGAGAGAAAGAAGAACGGCAAGATCATTTCCGGACTGACATCAGGGGTTGAGCAGGCAAATAAGCTGGTTGATGAGATCAAAAAGAGGACCAATGAACTTCGTTCCCTTCAGGGAAAACAGAAGATTCTTGCACTCAATGCTAGTATTGAGGCGGCGAGAGCCGGTGAAATGGGGGCGGGATTTGCTGTTGTAGCCGGTGAAGTGGGTAAGCTTTCCGAGAAGAGTTCTGCTGTCAATGCCGATATCGAAGATATTGTCACGAAGATAGTAAAAACTGTAGATGAGATGAAAGCAGAAATATAAGAGAAAGGTGAGAGTGGGATGGACACAAAAATCTTATTGGAAAACGGTACAAATGAGCTGGAGGTATTGGAGTTTACCCTCGATGGGAATTCCTATGGAATCAATGTGGCAAAGATCCGAGAGATCATTGTATATCAGGATGTGACGCCGGTTCCTAATTCACACCCTAGCATTGAAGGGATTTTTATGCCACGTGACAAGATGATCACAGCGATTGACCTGAAGAATTGTCTTCAGCGCGGGGAGTCTAAAAAGGGTGGTCTATTCATTATCACAAGTTTTAATAAATTGGATATTGCCTTTCACGTGGATACTGTCGTAGGGATTCACAGGGTTTCCTGGAAGGAGATCATTAAGCCGGATGCTACAATTTCCACTGCAGAAGAAGGGATTTCAACCGGAATTATCAAGTTTAACGATAAGCTGATCATTATTCTCGATTTTGAGAAGATTGTTTCCGATATCAATCCGGAGACAGGTCTTAAGGTTACCGATATTGATGAACTGGGAGAGCGTCAGAGATGTGATGTGCCTATTTTGATCGCAGAAGATTCGGCGCTTTTGAATAAGCTGATTGTGGATTCCTTAAGACGGGCAGGATATGATAATCTGATTCACACGGAGAACGGACAGCAGGCATGGGATGTGATCAAAGAGTGTAAGGAAGAGGGCACGCTGAAACAGCATGTACAGTGTGTCATTACCGATATTGAGATGCCGCTTATGGACGGACATCGTCTTACAAAACTGATCAAGGAGGATGATGAGACAAAGGACATTCCGGTAATCATTTTCTCTTCCCTTGTAAATGAAGAGATGAAACGAAAGGGTGAGGCATTGGGAGCCAATGCACAGCTTTCCAAACCGGAGATCGGTAATTTGGTAAAGACGATCGATCAGTTTGTTTTATAGGAAAACGAAAAAAGCCGGGAAGTTTTCTCGGCTTATTTTTCACGTCATAGAGATTTTGGGGAAAAACGATGCAGGGAACAGAGAAAGATCTGAGAGAAAAACTTGAGACGGCAGAGATGGTTCTTGTCGGAATCGGTGAGGAGTTTGAAGCGGAGAACTGTCAGATGATATCTCCCAAAGCATATGCAAATCTGGCACAGCTTCTGGCAGGAAAAAATTATTTTGTCATTACGACAGGAAGAAACGATCTCATCATGCAATCAGGTTTGAAGGAAGATCGGATCGTACAGCCTCTCCTTTTTGAGGAAGACGGTGAGCAGATGCCGCCGATGTGGGACAGATATACAAAGTGGCTGCAGGGAACATTGAACAGGCATGTTCTGATTCTGGAACTTGGAGTTGGTCTTAAGTATCCCGGAGTGATTCGGTTCCCATTTGAAAAAGCTGCCTATTTTAATAAAAAAGCAGACTTTATCAGGGTACATGGCAGACTTTATCAGATGACAGAGGAATTGGGAGACAAAGGAATATCCATTGCGCAGAATGCAGTGGATTTCCTTGCCGGCATGAAAACGGATTGACATGATGAGTGCAAGTGAGTGGGAGGAATTCCATGAGTGGAAAAGAGGATTATCTTGACAGCCTGTTAAAAACTGTGAATGAAGAAGAACCATCCAAAGATTCGGCACTTGGAAAACTGGCTGATATTCAGGGAAGAGATAGGGAAATGCAGGAAGAAAAAGCAATGCAGGAAGATGACCTGATTGCTTTGCTGGACAGTCTGGATGATGACGCAAAGGATATGGATCTTGCTGCAGGTGCGGAAGATATGGATTCTGCTGCAGTCGCGGAAGAAATGGATTTTGCTGCAGTCGCGGAAGAAATGGATTTTGCTGCAGTCGCGGAAGAAATGGATTCTGCTGTAGAGGCGGAAGATATGGATTCTGTTGTAGAGGCGGAAGATATGGATTCTGTTGCAGCTGCAGAAGATATGGATTTTGCTGCAGGTGCGGAAGATATTGATTTTACAGCAGATGTGGAGAAGACAGATTCTTCGGCGGATGACAAGGATATCCCGATTGAGGAAATGGACTTTCCTGAATTGGCGAAATTGTTTGAAGAAGATGGTTTGCAGGAGTTCGGAGAGACTGATCAGACCGAGGCAGATATGCCGCAGGAGGATTCTGATCAGGCAGTAACGGAATTGCCGCAGGATGAGCCCGATCTTGCCGAACCGGACAGTACACAGACGCTTGCGGATCAGTCAGAGATTGACGATCTCATGGCAGCGCTGGGCGGACTCGGTTCCGACGATCAGGATATGTCAAAACTGATTGATTCTGTGAGCGATAATGATGGCTTGTCAGATATCAGTGAACTCTTAAAGAAGACGGACGAAAATGAAATTGATGATGATATGCTGAGTCTGATGGAAAGTCTGTCGGATAATCCGGAACCATCGAATGACGGCATGCGGGAGGATATCACTTCGGACAGTTCGGAAA
>CAMGRE010000220.1 GCA_946061355.1 uncultured bacterium
CTTCAGACACAGCACGGCTTCCTTTGAAAAATACATGGTGCGCACATTTGCCTCAATCGTAAAGCACAGTATTCTTTACTTTGTGCTAATGATTGGCGTCACTATGGTTCTGGGCATCCTGATCGCGCTTTTCCCAATCGAAAATGAGTGGGATCTGTTTGCAACAGCCTACTGTCTGCTCTTTGGCTGCTATTATGTCTGCGCGCTGTTTGATTCCTTTGCGCCGTCTGACAAGCCGGAAGGTGTTTTTACGGAATTTCTGGTCAAATATGTTCTCACAGGCCTCGTGTCCTGTGCCTTTGTGGTCATATATTTTTACATATTGAAGATTCTCATCACCGGAGATATGCCCTCCAATCAGATCTTCGGGATCCTGTCAGGCCTGTTCCTGATCGGTGCGCCCATCTGGACAATGGCAAACAGCTACCGTGAGAAGAATCCTCTGAGGCGTATCAGCAGATGTTTTCCGTATCTGTTTGCCCCTTTTATCCTGTTGCAGTGTTATTCTGTGGGAATCAGGATTGTAGAAAACGGTCTGACACCGTCAAGATACCTCGGCGTCATTCTGATCCTGTTTGAAATTGCTTATCTGATGTTTTACCGGTTCTGCCGGTGTAAAATACCGTACCTGATGTACATGATATGCGGCTTTGCCGTGACCGCCTGCATTCTGCCGGGCATCAATATGTATACCGCTTCCTTCATGACACAGAAGCTTGCGCTGGAAGCCTATTTAAAAGAAGTGAGCGAGGACATTTCCGACAAGAGTTTCCAGCGTGCCAAAGGAGCCTATGACTATCTGAGATGGGACACTCCTGAAGGAGAATTCTATCTGGAGCAGTTAAAGCAGAACGATACTGTCAGTGAAAAGCTGATTCCCTTCATCGATCCATGGAGTATGCCGGAGCCTTCATCGATCTGCAAACTTGTGGTCGCCTACAAAGAAGTCGATCACTTTTCCGTGGAAGGATTCTCCTTCTGTCAAAAGATAGAGTATCATTCGCAGTATTATCACGACTCGGAATATAAACCGATCGGCAACCTCTCATCTGCGTCCGCTTGCACCTTCACCGCTGATGACTGCGATACACAGTTTACATTGAATATGGGACAGTTGAGTCTTCCTTACATCACGCTTCTGAACAATTTCTCAGGCGATTCGGAATATGAGCTGAACGAAGCGGCAAACGAATATTTCCTGTCGCACAATGTTCTGGATCTTGAGAACGGAGACCGTCTGATCCTGACACAGCTCTCACTGTATGATTATAACAGGGAAGAGGATTCCCTCGGATCCTTTGCATTGGAAGGGTATCTGCTAAAAAGACAGGCGGATTGATTTTAGAGCCTGCCCGGTCTTTCTTTCAGACCTATTCTACTTTATCAAGGGTAAATACGATCTCAGATCTTCCGTTTTCATCTTCATATGTACTTTGATACGTCTCAAATCCCAACAGGGTTTGAGGCGTTTTTTTATCCGTTACCAGTCTCTCTATATTAGCAAGATGCGAACGCAGCTTGGCTTTGGGATATTCCTGATCACTATGACCGCACAGATAAGAGTTAAAATCCAGTTTCAGAGTTTCCGCGATCATCGCATACAACTGACGCATGGACAGCGATCCGTAATTGAACAGCCAGAGTCCTTCATTCAGCGCATCTCCGGCGATCAACAACTTCTCTTCTTCTACAATCAACCCGATCGAACCCTTCGTATGGCCCGCCAATGAGATCACATCCAGGTGAATATCCCCGAGAGAAATCCTTTCTCCCGAATGGATTTCTTTTAATTGATAAGTGCAGGGGCTGTTTTCTTCAAAATGACTGATCACATCCCACTCTTCTTTTGCCGCATATACGACATCAAACCGGTCGTTTCCTCCGATGTGATCCGGATGTCCGTGACTGTTGATCACAATATACGGCGTATGAACACTTTTCTCCACAAATGCTCTCAAATCCCGTTTCCCGTATCCGGTATCAATCAGCGCCGCCAGATCCCGCCCCTGTACCAAAGTACAACGGACACCGTCATCATCGGCGATCTGCCAGATATTCTCCCTTATTTTTGTGTATTCATATGAATTGCTATCAGAAAATTCCATTACCATTCCCGTCTGCAGCTGATGCAGTACGTCGCCAAGTTCTTCTTTTAAGACCGCATAAGCCCGTTCCCCGGTGCAATGACCTGTACAGACATATTGAATCCCCGTTTCCTTTATCCGTTTTCCTAACTCGCGCACTTCCGATGACGATTTGTTATAAAGATGAAAACCGCCGATCAGCGCGTGTATCTTCTTCCCCGGAAACGTTGCGGCGATCTCATTGATAATATTCACCGCCCCGCCGTGGGAACAGTTGTTAAATATGACCAGGCCTTTTTCCGTCTCCATCACAAGACTCTGCTCGTGGGAAAAGTCATCCGGCTGCCATCTCCCGCCTTTCTTTTGATACATCTTTTCCCTTTTCCCGATCGCTTCAAGCCCCGGTGTTTTGTGAGGGATCAGATACATCCCGTCCCCAATCTGCAGATCGCTCTTGGCAAACACAATCCTGTCTGAATACTCACTCAGGATATTCTTTGGAATCCCAATGTATTTGTGAAGAAACCACATTTTGGAGTAGCAATTCTCCGCGCTGGACTCCCGCAGATAAAATTTTGCCGTACTGTTTCTCTCAAAAAAAGCCTTCATGCCGTTCGCATGATCATAATGGGCATGCGACAATACTGCCAGATCAATTTCATTTAACGGAATCTCCAACTTCTGCGCATTTGTCACAAACAGATCCGAAGCTCCCGTATCAAGCAAAAGCTTCTTTCCTCTGTACTCTATGTAAATGCTGAGCCCCCATTCTCCCTGCAAATTCCCGTTTTTCCTGTTATCAACTATTACTGTTGCCCGCATATCCCTGCTCCTACTTTCTTTTTACTTCTGAATATTGTTCAATTATTATAAGATCTCTTTCTATGTGAAGTCAACAGCAAAACAAATCCCACTGCCTGCATCTCTGCAAACAGTGGGATAATGTCTTATATCAGCCCGGTTCCCTGGCTTTCTTTTTCTTATCACCTGCACAACAACATGTCCTGCCATACAGATGATCATTTATTACTTGGAAGCGATCGCCGCCTGCGCTGCCGCCAGTCTCGCGATCGGTACGCGGAACGGGCTGCACGATA
>CAMGRE010000221.1 GCA_946061355.1 uncultured bacterium
CTGGAATTTATCATCCATAAACATGCCCCGCATGCATTTATCGTGGTCAATGAGGGCGTTACAATCGGCGGGAATTTTCAGAAGAAGCTGTAGAAGGAAATCTATTGTTTGTGAAAGAAGGGAGAGAAATCTTTCAATTTGATTTCTCTCCCTTTTGCTTTTCAATTTCTATTCTATTTATCCATTCTTCTTTGCCAGTGCAGCTTCCACGAGTCCTTTGAACAGAGGGTGCGGGCGGTTGGGTCTGGACTTGAGTTCCGGATGTCCCTGGGTAGCAATATAGAAAGGATGTCCGGGCAGCTCGCACATCTCTACGATGCGGTTGTCCGGCGAAGTTCCGGAGAGCAGCAGTCCGTGTTCCGTAAGAGCGGCTCTGTAATCGTTGTTTACTTCGTATCTGTGTCTGTGACGCTCGGAGATTTCATTTGTTCCATACAGCTTCTCGGCAAGAGAGTCCTTTGCAAGGACACAAGGGTACGCGCCGAGGCGCAGCGTGCCGCCGATATCCTCCACACCGTTCTGATCCGGCATCAGTGCGATGACCGGATGCGTGGTGGCAGGGTTCATCTCAATGCTGTGTGCATCGTTGTAGCCAACAATATTGCGTGCATACTCAACAATCGTAAGCTGCATACCAAGACACAGTCCAAGGAACGGGAGATTGTTCTCGCGGGCATACTGGATCGCGACGATCATGCCTTCGATGCCTCTGTCTCCGAAACCGCCGGGAACCAGGAGACCGTTCACATCATTCAGAATGGAATCCACATTTTCTTTTGTGACCGTCTCGGAGTCGATCCACTTGATCTCCACAGTTGCGTGGGTCGGGATACCACCATGCTTCAGCGCTTCCACCACACTGATGTAAGCGTCATGGAGCTGTACATATTTTCCGACAAGTGCAATCGTTACTTTGTCTGTCGGATGTCTCAGATCGTCCACCATTTTTTCCCAATCTTTTAAGTCAGGTTCCGGACAATTCAGATGCAGGCATTCACATGCCACCTGCGCCAGCTGCTCTTTCTCCATGGCGAGCGGCGCTTCGTATAAATATTCCACATCGAGATTCTGCAGAACGTGTTTGTTGGGAACATTACAGAATAAAGCAATCTTATCCTTGATGCCCTGATCTAACGGATGCTCGCTGCGGCATACGATGATGTCGGGCTGGATTCCCATGCCTTGCAGATCTTTAACACTTGCCTGTGTAGGCTTCGTCTTTAATTCCTGAGAGGCACTGAGATACGGGATCAATGTTACATGGATCAGGATAGCATTGTCGTGACCTACCTCATGTTGGAACTGACGAATGGACTCTAAGAAAGGCTGGCTCTCGATATCGCCTACAGTGCCGCCCACCTCGATGATCGCAATGCGCGTCTCCTCATCCGTAAAATTACGGTAAAAACGGCTTTTGATCTCGTTTGTGATATGGGGTATGACCTGAACCGTACCGCCGCCATAGTCGCCCCTGCGCTCCTTCTGCAGTACGCTCCAGTAGACCTTGCCAGTGGTTACGTTGGAATTCTTGTCCAGACTTTCGTCAATGAAACGCTCATAATGACCGAGATCAAGATCGGTCTCCGCACCGTCGTCGGTAACAAATACCTCGCCGTGCTGGATCGGATTCATGGTTCCGGGATCAATATTAATGTAGGGATCGAACTTCTGCATGGTCACCTTGTAGCCACGCGCTTTCAGAAGTCTTCCCAGAGAAGCTGCGGTAATTCCTTTTCCGAGACCGGATACCACGCCCCCCGTTACGAATACGTACTTTACTGGCATATGTTTCTCCTCCTGAATTAGTAAATGCGAACAAAATGCAATGAAGACTCAATAATTATAGATTATACAACAGACACTAAGAAAAAACTATGGTTTTCTGAAATAAATTGTGGCTAAAATTTAGAAAATCTTTATGGCTGTTTCGGAGGAATTTTACAATTCACGTATTGATTTATGAAAACGCAATCTCTATAATAAGAAATGATAGTCTCCGGAAATGCCCGGATGACAGGAGGAGACAAATGGATAACGGTAATTTGAATGAATACGATAACGGAAGCGGCAACAGAAACGGAAATCAGGGCGGCGGTAATAATCAGGGTGGACCCAACAATCAGTCTCCCAGGAGACAGAGCCTGCTGCTTCTTCTGATCGCGGCGCTTGTGACGCTGTTGTGCATGAGCTATTTTATGAAGACCATGAACGGTCTTACGAATAAAGAGATCCCTTATAATCAGTTCGTAGATATGATCGAAAAGGGACAGGTAGAGAGTGTCGAGATTTCAGAGGACCAGATCACGATTACGCCGAAACAGGACGGACGGGGAAATGCGCTCTATGAAACGCCGTCTATCACCTACCACACCGGCAAGGTGGAGGACGATGACACACTGACCGCGCGTCTGCTTGAGAATGATGTGGAGGTGAAAGGAGATATTCCGGATAACTCCAGTTTTCTTCTTTCCATTTTACTCACATATGTTCTGCCTATTGGGCTTTGCTGGATCCTGCTCAGTTTTCTGTTCCGCAGGATGTCGGGCGGTAGCGGTCCGATGGGTGTCGGCAAGAGCAATGCCAAGGTTTATGTCCAGAAAGAGACAGGCGTCACTTTTAAGGACGTTGCAGGTGAGGACGAGGCGAAGGAATCGCTTCAGGAGGTTGTGGATTTCCTGCATAATCCCGGCAGATATGTCAAGATCGGTGCAAGACTGCCGAAGGGAGCGCTCCTCGTGGGACCTCCCGGAACTGGTAAGACGCTTCTTGCCAAGGCAGTGGCGGGAGAGGCTCACGTGCCCTTTTTCTCACTGACAGGTTCGGATTTTATTGAGCTGTATGTAGGCGTGGGCGCTTCGCGTGTCCGTGACCTTTTTAAGGAAGCAAATAAAAATGCTCCGTGTATTATTTTCATTGATGAGATCGATGCGATTGGACGCAGCCGTGATTCCAAGTATGGCGGCGGCAATGAGGAGAGAGAGCAGACACTGAATCAGCTGTTGTCTGAGATGGATGGTTTTGACAGCTCCAAAGGTATCCTGATCCTGGGAGCCACCAACAGACCGGAGATCCTCGACAAGGCGCTTTTGCGTCCGGGACGTTTTGACAGGCGGATCATCGTGGATAAGCCGGATCTGAAAGGGCGTGTGGAGATCCTGAAGGT
>CAMGRE010000222.1 GCA_946061355.1 uncultured bacterium
TGCTGCGTGAACTCCTGCCGACCTCCGGCAGTGTGATGGTCAACGGTCAGGATGTTGTCAGGCTGAAACGGCGTAAAATACCGAAATTCAGAAGGAACCTCGGTATTGTGTTTCAGGATTTCCGACTGTTGAAGGACAGGAACGTGTATGAGAATGTGGCGTTCGCCCAGCGTATCGTACAGGTGCCGACAAGGGAGATCAAGAAGAATGTTCCGGCGATCCTCTCGACGGTAGGACTGGCCGGAAAGTATAAGGCTAAGCCGAGACAGCTTTCCGGAGGAGAGCAGCAGCGTGTGGCGCTGGCTAGGGCGCTGATCAATAAGCCGTCCATTCTTCTGGCAGATGAGCCTACCGGAAATCTGGATCCTAAGAATTCCTGGGAAATCATGAAACTTTTGGAGGAGATCAACGAGAAGGGAACCACAGTTCTCGTGGTGACCCACAACAGAGAAATCGTCAACGCCATGAAAAAGCGTGTTGTGACAATGAAGAAGGGTGTCATTGTCAGCGACGAGGAAAAAGGTGGTTATATCGATGAGGATTAGTACATTGTTTTATACATTGAAGCAGGGCTTTGTGAACATTGTCCGCAACAAGTGGTTTTCCCTGGCTTCCATTGCCACGATTTCGGCGTGTCTGTTTCTGTTCGGACTGTTTTATGCGATTGTTGCCAATTTCCAGCATATTGTCAAGACGGCGGAAGAGGGTGTGTCTGTCACAGTCTTCTTTGATGAGGGGATCAGTGATGAGAGGATTCAGGAGATCGGCGAGATGATCCAGAAACGTGTGGAGGTCCGTGAGGTAGAGTTCCATTCGGCTGATGAAGTCTGGGAGGAGTTTAAGGAGGAGTATCTGGGCGAGTATACAGACGGTTTCCCGGACAATCCGCTGGCGGATTCTGCAAACTATGCAATCTATCTGAATGATGTATCCATGCAGAGTGCGCTTGTTACTTATCTGGAATCGATTGATGGCGTGCGTCAGGTAAATAAGTCGGAGATCACGGCAAATATGCTCAGCGGTATGAATGTGCTGATCGGTTATGTTTCCATGGGAATCATAGCCATCCTGCTTGCTGTTTCCGTGTTCCTGATCAGCAATACGGTCATGATCGGTATCTCCGTCCGCAAGGAAGAGATCAACATTATGAAATACATCGGAGCAACCGACTTTTTTGTCCGTTCCCCTTTTGTGATTGAAGGTATGCTCATCGGTCTGATGGGAACGGTGATCCCGCTGACAGCGATTTATTATCTGTACACCAATGTCGTGCTTTATATCGGGGAGAGATTCGCGATTCTGTCAGGACTTATGAATTTCCTGAGCGTGGAGGACATTTTCTCCACATTGCTGCCGGTATCCTTGGGAATCGGTGTTGGGATCGGTTTTTTGGGCAGTTTTGTGACAGTGAGAAAGCATCTGAAGGTATGAGGTACCATGAGGGCTGGTTTGAATAAAGTACAACGGAATATTGCGGCTGTTCTGATTGCATTGACCGTGGGGACATTGTTGTCTCCGGCTGTCGTCAGCCATGCGGATAATGATACCGACAAGATAAAACAGAGTATCAAGGAGAAGCAGAGCGCGATTGACGAGGCACAGAAGCAGAAGGCATCTCTGCAGAGCGGTCTTTCTGATGTCAAGAAGATGGTGGCGGATCTGGAAGCATCCAAAAAGAACCTGAAGGATTACGTCGTCAAGCTGGATGCGGATTTGAATGCCATAGAGGAAAAGATTGCCGAGTTAAAAGGCATGATCGCTGATAAGGAAGAAGAGATTGAGAAGACGGAAGAAGCTCTGGATGAGGCTGTGGCAACGGCAGATAACCAATACGCTTCCATGAAAAAGAGGATTCAGTTTATGTATGAGCAGGGACAGACGTTCTATCTGGATCTGCTCTTCTCTTCGGGCAGTTTCGGTGAGATGCTCAACAAATCGGATTCCATGGAAAGAGTCATGGCATATGACCGGAAAATGCTGGAGGAATACAAGGCGACTGTGGCGGAGATCGAGGAGCTGAAAGAGGAACTTGAAGCGGAGAAGATCGTTCTGGACGCTGCTGAGGAGGCAGTGGAGCAGGAGCAGGCTGCCGTTAATGAACTGATTGCCACAAAGGAACAGGAGATCAAGGTTTACGAGGCTGATATCAACAACAAGTCCGCGATTGTACAAGAATATGAAGCCGAGATTGCGGAGCAGAATGCAACGATCGCAGCGCTGGAAAAAGCGGTTGCAGAGGAAAAGAAACGGCTGGAGCAGGCGAATCGTATCACTTACGATGGAGGTAAGTTCAAGTGGCCGGCGCCCTCCTATACCCGTATTTCCGATGACTATGGGAACAGGATACATCCTATTTTGAAAACCCAGCAATTCCACAACGGCATCGATATGGCAGCTCCCAGCGGTTCTCCGATCCTTGCGGCGTATGACGGAGAGGTGGTGGCTGCGGATTACAGCGGCAGTATGGGAAATTATATCATGATCGATCACGGTGACGGTCTGTATACGATCTATATGCATGCTTCCGCACTCTATGTGTCGAAAGGGCAGACGGTTGGAAGAGGCGATAAGATCGCAGCGGTCGGTTCTACCGGACGATCGACGGGACCGCATCTTCATTTCAGTGTCCGGTTGAACGGAAGCTATGTCAGCCCGTGGAATTATCTGTCAAGTTAGTCCGGGAGGAGACATAGAATGTTCCGAGAGGGCAATGCGGGATGCGGACGGACACGCTGCATCTGAATGGAAAAGGAAGCTGATAAGGAATGGAAAACAGAGATAGAAATAGATTTTGGGCGGGACTGCTCACCGGTCTGTTTGTGGCGGTACTGGTGATCGGAGGTATCATTGCCGGACAGAAAGTGATCGATCTGTTCCGACTGAAAGGACAGATCACGGAAGGTGCTTCGCCGGATTCGGTGAACAATCCGCGGACGATGAAGAAACTGGAACTGATCGAGAGCATTATAAACGAAAATTATGCGCTTGACATGGTGGATGAGCAGAGTCTGGAGGACGGTGTCTATAAGGGGCTTGTGGAGGCTCTCGGAGATGACTACTCCATGTATTTTTCCGCGGAAGAAATGCAGCAGCAGCAATTGAAGATGAACGGCACATATTATGGCATCGGCTGTTATGTGATGTATGATACACAGATG
>CAMGRE010000223.1 GCA_946061355.1 uncultured bacterium
CCAGATCCGCAAGGAAATTTTCCTGCGTGATCTTCTCAAGCCTTGCCTCGGTATAGCGCATGGCGGCAGCGCCGTCACCCTCGATATTGCCAAAGTTACCGTGCCCGTCGATCAGCGGAAGCCCTTTCTTGAAATCCTGCGTCATAACCACCAGTGCATCATAGATGGAACTGTCACCGTGCGGATGGTATTTACCCATGGTATCACCTACGATACGGGCGCTCTTACGGTAAGGCCTGTCGTAACGGATCCCCAGTTCATGCATGTCATAAAGCACCCGGCGCTGTACCGGTTTCAACCCGTCCCTGACGTCCGGAAGCGCTCTGGCAATGATGACGCTCATGGCATAGTCGATGTAGGACTTCTGCATCACTTCCGAATATTCTGTTTTGATGATTCTGTTTTCGTCCATGATACCTTCCTCCTACACATCCAGCTGTGCATCGGTAGCGTGATGATAAATAAATTCTTTTCTCGGAGGCACCTCATTGCCCATCAAAAGCTCCGTGACTTCGGATGCCATACGGGCGTCCTCGATCTCCACAAGCTTAAGCAGTCTGCGTTCCGGATCCAGTGTGGTCTCCCAGAGCTGCTCCGCATCCATCTCTCCGAGTCCTTTGTAACGCTGTAAAGTAAACGGTCCTTTGTGCTTCTTACGGTAACGCTCCAGCGCCTTATCGTCATAGAGGTACTCCTCCTGCCCCTTGGACGGGATTGCTTTATAGAGCGGCGGCATGGCGATATAGACATGCCCCTCATAGATCAGTTCCGGCATGAACCGGTAGAATAACGTGAGCAAAAGCGTGGAAATATGCGCCCCGTCCACGTCGGCATCCGCCATGATGATGATCTTGTCGTATCGGAGTTTCGTGATATCAAAGTCATTGCCGTACCCTTCGGAGAATCCACAGTTAAAGGCGTTGATCATCGTCTTGATCTCCGCATTCGCAAGGACCTTATCGATACTTGCCTTCTCCACATTCAAAATCTTGCCGCGGATCGGCAGGATCGCCTGATACATACGGTTACGTGCCATCTTGGCGCTGCCTCCGGCCGAATCTCCCTCAACGATAAAGATCTCGCATTTGGAAGCGTCCCTGCTCTCACAGTTAGCAAGTTTTCCGTTGGAATCAAAGGAAAAGCGCTGCTTCGTCAGCAGATTTGTCTTTGCCTTTTCCTCCGTCTTACGGATCTTTGCCGCTTTTTCCGCGCAGCCGATCACAGCCTTTAACGTCTCGAGATTCCTGTCAAAAAAGAGTTGGATTTCCTCGCCGGTAATCTTAGCCACAACCTTTGCCGCGTCCTGATTGTCCAGTTTCGTCTTGGTCTGTCCCTCAAATCGAGGATCGGGATGCTTGACGGAGATCACGGCTGTCATGCCGTTTCGGACATCTGCTCCGGTGAAATTGGCGTCCTTGTCCTTGAGCACACCGATCTGTCTGGCGTAATTGTTAATTACGGTAGTGAACATCGTCTTAAAGCCGGTCAGGTGTGTGCCGCCCTCGGCATTGTAGATGTTGTTACAAAAGCCCAGGATATTCTCATGGAACTCATTGACATACTGAAAAGCCACCTCCACGGAGATGCCTTCACTCTCACCTTTATAGTAGATCACATCATGAATGACTTCCTTTGACTTGTTCATATCTTTTATGAACCCGATAATGCCTTCGGGTTCATGGAAATCCAGAACCTCTGGTTCCTCACGGCGCCTGTCCTCAAAACGGATCGTAAGCTCGGGATTGAGATAAGCCGTCTCATGAAGCCTGCTCTTCACCTCATCTTCTTTGAACCGGATCCTGTCAAAGATCGTATCATCCGGGAAAAAGGTGATCGTTGTACCGGTCTCTTTTGACTTTCCGATGACAGGGAGAAGTCCCTGCTCCAGTTCCGTTACAGGTTCTCCTCTCTGATATTTATCCTCATAGATACATCCGTCTCTCTTGACCTGCACAGTCAACCATTCGGACAGCGCATTCACAACGGAGGAACCGACACCATGCAGTCCACCGCTGGTCTTATATGCGGAATCATCAAACTTGCCGCCCGCATGAAGCGTCGTAAATACGAGACGCTCCGCGCTGACGCCTTTCTCGTGCATCCCGACCGGAATCCCTCGCCCGTTATCGGAAACTGTGGCAGATCCGTCCGCATTGAGGATCACTGTGATTTGGGTACAGTACCCTGCCAGATGCTCGTCCACCGCATTGTCAACGATCTCATAGATCAGATGATTCAGTCCTTTTGTGGACACGCTTCCGATATACATTCCCGGTCTTCTTCGCACTGCCTCCAGTCCTTCCAGGACGGTAATATTCGATGCATCATAGTTTGATTTGTTTGCCATGTCTTATTTACTCCTTCACTAAGACGCAGTATACCCTAAATATGGTGTTTTCGTCAAGAAAAACCCCTATCTGTTGTGATTATTACGTCTATCGGATCACCTGATCCCGATCATGTGATATACGGCTTTCATATCCGTATTCTCCCGCACGGCATCCGCCAACAGATCATATTGGCTGTTCTTGTATTCCAGATAGCTCATCTGCCGCTTTCCCTGCCAGATCAGTCCTTTCCTGTCGAACAAAAGTTGCAGCAGATGATTTCGCAGCGTCCCGTCCTCAAAAATACCGTGCACATATGTCCCCATACGGTTTCCCGATACATAGCCATCCATTGCTTCTCCACTTTCATCCAGATAAGCGATCTCCGAAAACCGTCCCGTTTTCTCCAGGGCTTCCGTCCTTCCCATGTGAATCTCATAACCTGTAAACGTACATTCCGACAGGCTTTCAAACACCCCTTTGATCGGGAAGAGTCTTCCCTGCACACGGCTTCTCACCTTCATTTCCTGAAAGGTGGTTCTTAAGTTCATCAGGCCCATTCCCTTCATGCTTCCTCCCTGTTCGACAGACAGAGGATCCTGAAGTTCCATTCCAAGCATCTGAAACCCACCGCAGATCCCGATGATCATACTGGTTTCCGAACGGACAAGCTGACATATCTTTTGCTCAAGGCCGTTGTCCCGCATCCACTGAAGATCATGCATGGTATTCTTCGTCCCGGGCAGCAGGATCAGATCCGGCGTGCCGAGTTCTCTCGTCGTTGTCACATACCTCAGGGACACATTCTCAATAT
>CAMGRE010000224.1 GCA_946061355.1 uncultured bacterium
ATACTCTCTCCAAAAACACAGATTGATTTCAGAAAGGACAAGATATGAATATACTCGTAGTGGCGGCCCATCCCGATGACGAACTGCTCGGTGTGGGCGGAACGATCGCAAAACATGTGGAAGCGGGCGATACCGTCTATGCACTGATCCTCGGCGAGGGGCAGACCTCACGGTTTGACAGGCGCGAGGATGCCGGAACACAGATTGTGGAGAAACTTCACGGTAATACGCTGGAGGCGGACAGACAGGTCGGCATCAAAGAGACGTATTTTGAGAATTTCCCGGACAATCGGTTTGATAGCGTGGCGCTTCTGGATATTGTCAAAGCGGTTGAGAAGAGAGTGCGAGAACTTAAGCCGGAGATTATCTACACACATCATCGTGGCGATCTCAATGTAGATCATCAAATGACGTACAAAGCCGTGCTCACGGCAACCAGACCGATGGAGGACTGTCCGGTGAAGGAAATCTATGCGTTTGAGACCGTGTCCTCGACGGAGTGGAATTTCGCTTACGGGGATGATCAGTTAGCACCTGACATGTTTGTCAGACTGACAGAGGAACAGTTCCGTAAGAAACTCGACGGCATGGAGAAATATGAGACAGAGCTGTGCGACTATCCGCATCCCCGCTCGCTTGAGATGCTTCGTGCGGTCGCAAAACGCTGGGGCGGTGTCGTCGGCGCAGAGTATGTGGAGGCGTTTGAGACAGTACGGATCGTGCGCTGATATGAGGTGAGGCGGTTTTTCGAACCGCGCATGGATGTGAAAACAGAATGGATAGTGGAATCATATGGGAATGAAACGAATTGTGATCCGCGCGGATGGAAATCAGCAGATCGCCATGGGACATGTGATGCGCTGCCTCTCGATTGCAGACGAGTTGCGACAGATGGGCGCGGACGTCATCTTTGTCACGGCGGGTGATGAGACCGAAGAACTGATCCGGAGCAGAGGATTTGAAAATCATGTGCTGCACAGTGATTTTGCCCACATGGAACAGGAACTGCCATCGCTTCTCAATTTCCTGAAGGGATATCAACCGGATCTGATCCTGGCGGACAGCTATTATGTGACAGACAATTATATGAATGCGCTGCGGGGAGTTTCCAAAACAGCGTATATCGACGATCTCGGACAGCCGGTGTATTCGGTCGACATCCTGATCAATTACAATATCTACGGGTCGGAACTTCCGTATGAGAAATATTATGAGGAAAAAGAGATCCCTCTGCCGGAGCGCATCCTGACCGGATGCGGTTATGCACCGCTTCGGGCGGAATTTCGTCAAGGCAGGCGCAGCCGCATACAGGAACGTGTGACCGATATCCTGATCACGACCGGAGGCGGCGACAAGGAAGATACATCGGGCAGACTGTGCAGGAAACTTCTTGCGGAGCGCAAGGAGGGACAACACGCGGGAATGCGCTATCACGTGATCTGTGGGCCTTTCGCACAGAACCGCCGGGAACTGATGGAGATTGCAGCGGAAGATGACGCCTTTGTCATTCACGACTTTGTGACAAATATGTCGGAATTCCTGATGGATTTTGATCTGGCGGTATCGGCAGGGGGAAGTACCATGTATGAGCTGTGCAGCATGGGACTGCCGACGGTCTGCTTCACCTTTGCGGACAATCAGCGTCAGCAGGCGGAATGCTTCGGCAGGACGACCGAAGTAAAGAATGCAGGCAGTATGGCAGACCGGCCGGAGGAGACCATTGACCGGATCGCAGAGCGTCTGGCACAGCTTGAATATGACAGTGCACTCAGACAGACTGTCCGGGAGCAGATGCTTACACTTGTCGACGGACGTGGCGCGATCCGCATCGCGGAAGCACTGATATAGCAACTGCATGAAAAGATTGCGTTTGATATTTCAGCCTTGGCAAGATGCGCGGGATTGAGGAATAGAAGGAATCATTATGAAAAAAAGGCAGGCAAATTTTGAATTGCTGCGTGTGATAGCAATGCTCATGATCATCACGCTGCATTATCTGGATAAGGGCGGCATCCTTCCGGCGCCGGGGGATCCTTTCGGCGCAGCCGGCGCTGTGGCATGGCTGTTGGAGGCGTTCTGCGTTTGCGCCGTCAATGCCTATGTGCTTCTCGGTGCGTATTTCCTTGTGGAACAGGATTATGATCCGATGCGTGCAGTCAGGCTGTGGGGACAGGTGCTTTTTTATTCGATCGTCATAGGCGTAGTCTGTGTGATCGCAGGGATTGTGCCCATGCAGGAACTTACGCTGTATAAATTTCTGATTTATTTTATGCCCGTGACGCAGGATCATTATTGGTTTGCCACAGCATATATTGTGATGTTATTGTTTGCACCGCTGATGAACCGGACACTCAGAGAACTGCCGGAGAAGACCTTCCGCAGGGCGATCATTCTGCTGCTGTTGTTATTCTCGATTGCAAACAGCGTGCTTCCGATGTGCCTTCCGATAGACAGAATGGGATATGATGCGCTGTGGTTTCTGGTGCTGTATCTGGTCGGCGCATTCTTAAGACTGCACGGGCATAGTCTTAAGATTACGACAGGAGTGTCAGCAACGGGATACGTTGCCGGCAGCGGGCTGATCTTTATCAGCATGCTTGTGATCAATGCTTTTTATCAGAAGACGGGGAGCCTTCCCGACTTTATCAACAGACAGTATCACTATAACAGTATTCTCTGTCTGGCAGCTTCTGTTTCTCTGTTTTTCCTGTTCAGGAATATTCACATTACTGAGGGCAGAGGGGCGGATATGATCCGCAGGGCAGCTTCCGTTTCCTTTGGCGTTTATCTGGTCCATGAACACATCGATCTCAGGTATTTCTGGCCGAAGCTTTTCGGCGTACAGACATTTTCCTGGACCCCGCTGTTTCTGCTCCACTGGGTGGTAACGATCCTTGCTGTCTACGGAATCTGCGGTGCGGTTGAGATATTGAGACAATATTTGAAGCGAAAGGTTTGGAACAGACATTCATGAATAAGAAAAAGGCAGTCAATATTCAAAACATTATTTTTCCGATACTGCTCCTGCTCTTTCCGCTGCGCCATATCAATCAGGGGATCGACATCAGCGATACCGGCTACAATCTTGCGTGCTTCCGGTATTTCGGAGAGCTGGACGGGATGTGGGTCTATGT
>CAMGRE010000225.1 GCA_946061355.1 uncultured bacterium
CCTGTCGACCATGCGATCTGCAGATTGAATCCTCCTGTCAGCGCATCGAGATCAAGCAGCTCACCCGCAAAGTAAAGTCCGGATACCTTTTTGGATTCCATCGTTGACGGATTCACTTCTTTTACGCTGACGCCGCCCCTTGTGATGATCGCCTCAGAATATCCTCTCGTATCCGTGATCTCCATCCGCCAGTTCTTGATCACAGAGACAAAATGCTTCCTCTCCTCCTTTGTGATCTCATTCACCGGTTTTTCCGCCGGGATTCCGGATTCCCGAATCATCACGGGGATCAGCCTGTTCGGGAACAATCCTCCCAAAGCATTTTTGAACTGTTTATTCTGATTATCTGTAAAGTCACGCAGCAGACGTTTATCCAGCTGTTCCTCTGTCAGCGCCGGCTTCAGATCCAGTATCAGATAACAGCCGTCTTCTTTCTCTTTCTCTCCGTAATAACTGCTGGCGCTTAAGATCAACGGTCCGCTCACGCCAAAATGAGTGAACAGCATCTCACCGAATCCCTCATACAGAACTTTACCGTCAGCGGCAGAAACCAGCGAAGCCTGCACATTCTTTAAGGATAACCCCTGTAATTCTTTGGGGCACGTTCCGCTCACCGTGAGCGGCACAAGCGACGGAGCGGTTTTGACAATCGTATGTCCGAGTTTTTCCGCCATTCGATATCCATCTCCTGTGGAACCCGTCGTCGGATACGACAACCCACCCGTTGCCAAAATGACGGCATCGGCCGATTCTGTTTTTCCGTTTTTTAAGATCACGCCCGATATTTTATTATCCCGGCAGACAATCTCACGGACTTCCGTGCGGAGTCGGATCTGTACCCTGTTTTGGGACAGCTGTCGTTCCAGCGCCCTGATGACATCCGAAGAGTGATCCGAAACAGGAAACACTCTATTGCCCCTTTCCGTCTTGAGAGGGCATCCGCATTTCTCAAAAAATTCCATCGTCATGAAATTGGAAAAGCCGTAAAATGCACTGTAAAGAAACTTTGCATTGTGCACCACGTTCGGGAACAATTCCTCCGTATCACACGCATTTGTGAGATTACAGCGCCCTTTTCCGGTGATATAGATTTTTTTCCCCGCCTTTTCGTTTTTATCAAGCAGCAGCACGCGGGCCCCGCACTCCGAAGCGCGGCAGGCTGCCATCATACCGGCTGCTCCTGCTCCGATCACAATTACGTTACGCATCTGTCTCCTTTTTTAACGAATAATCCAGAATCGGTTCCTCACCGATAAAATTGATCTCATCATTCAGATAGACCTGATAATTATTCCATACATCCTCCAGCATCTCAAGTCCCTGCTTCACTTCCTCCGGGCGTTTTAAGCACAACGCCACAACAAGCGCATTGATAACGGAAAGAGGGGCAACCAGAGAATCCACGATCGATACCATGTCACTGCGCGCGAACAGATTGCAGGACGAATACAGATTCATCGGAGAGTGCACGCTATCAGTGATCGTGATCACCTTGGCGTTGCGGTCATTGGCAAATTCCATCGCCTTGAGCGTACGCATGGAATAGCGTGGGAAACTGATGCCGATGATCGCATCTTTCTCATCAATGCGGATCATCTGCTCAAACATCTCACTGACACTCGTCGTCCGAAGGAGCTGCACATTGCCCCGGATCATGTTCAGATAAAAGCTGAGGAAATCTGCCAACGGCTCACAGCTTCTGATTCCCACAATATAAACGGTCTTTGCCTCCAGAATAATATCGACCGCCGTCTCAAACGCAGCCGAATCAAGATTTTCCATCGTATCCTGTATCTTCTCGATATCGGCCGAAAGTACAGTGCTTAGGATCTCCGACTGAGTGCTTTTCCCATACTTTGCACTCATTCTCTGCACAGTATTCAGCTTATTCTGTACCCACTCCTCCAGAGCCTTCTGGAATTCCGGGTATCCATCATATCCCAATCCCGAGGCGAACCGCACAACCGTCGACTCGCTAATGCCGAGCTTCTCTCCCAGTTTTGCCGCTGTCATAAAAACGGCCTGATCATAATGATCACTGATAAAAGCAGCAATTGCCTTATGGCTCTTACTCATGGAAGAATACTTTTCATTGATCCTGGCGATAATATCGTCTTTTTTTCCATTTGTATCCATATCCTATTTCACCACACCTGAATATGCCTGATAAGAATTTTTTAACAGCGTATGCGTCTCTTCATCAGAGAGGTCAAAATCTCCCGTCAGCGACATACATGCTGCACCGTGGATAAAAATCCACATCTTCATAAACAGGTCTCCCGGTACCGCAACTCCTTCCGCCTTTGCCTTGGCAATCTCCTTTCCGACTGCCCCCGTATTCCCGTTCAGCAGCTCGTACATGCTTTTTTCTCCCCGGTGCTCGGAGAGAAATAACAGCCGGAATATATTCTTTTCCGCAGATGCAAAATGGATATATGCCATTCCCAGATGTACGAACGGCGTTTCATCCTCCTGCGGATACTCCGAATAAAACCGTTCAAAATACAAAACCGCTTTTTCATAAAGATCTCTGATCAGCTGATCCATATTTTCATACAGACGGAAGATCGGCTGTGTCGAGCAGCCTGCCTTCGCTGCCAGCTTCCTTGCAGTCACCTGCTCAAAGCCTTCTTCCCGCATCAGTGCAAATGCACTGTCAAGTATCATTGTTTTCGTAACGGTTGCTTTCCTTGCCATGATTTTCTCCTTTAACACACAATAACGGTATTATCGTGATAACACATGTTATTGTAGCTGATTCCATGCGTTTCGTCAACTGCTTTCCTGTCATCTCCCCGAAATTTTGAACCCTAAGAAAAATTCCCGGGATTTTTCTCAAAATATCAATTCCTTTTATTGGTATCTTCTGTTATAATAACAAGCAATAAGGGGGATTCTATGGAAACGATCTTACACACGATTCTGAACGAAATTGTTAATTATGCGATTCTGCTGTTTGAATATGTCGGCGTGATCGTCATCATCATTGCCTGTCTGCGCGGAATCTATGACTATGTGAAGCATAATCCTGACGTCCGTCTTAATCTGGCAAAGGGTATGGCAACGGGACTCGAGGTCAAGCGTGGCAGTGAGATCCTGCGTACCGTTGCCGTCAGGGAGTCCAAA
>CAMGRE010000226.1 GCA_946061355.1 uncultured bacterium
ACCTCTATTGATGCTTATGCATATTATTATGACCACAATAGAGAAAACGGTGCAAATATTTCGGCATATTTACTTGATAGCAGCAGTGGAGCTTCTCCATATGATAAATATACAGATAAGGGGTTATCGGATGCAAACGCTGTTGATGTTGTTCCCGGTCTGTTCAGCGGATATTTTGTAGAGGGGGGATCCGGGTCTTTAAAGGGCAGCGGTGAGCAGGTGAAGAAGGGCAATGATTACATTCGGTCCATCACCCTGTATGATGTGAAGAAACTCCCTGATTATGCTTTCGACAACTGTGAAGCACTGGAGGCGGTTTCGCTTGGCGAAGCAATGGAAGATATCGGTACGGCGCCGTTCAGAGGCTGTACGAACCTGGTCGGCGTAGGCGGCAACGAGAAATATGTATGTGAGAATGGCATCGTATATTCCAAGAACACAGACAATACCTATGTAATAGAGGAGTGTCTGCCTGCCAGAGGTACACAGGTAGGAGAGGCTGTCATCAACTCTACGAACGATCCGTTGATCAAGGAAGTCGGCTATCTGCAGGACGGAGCATTTGAGGAGTGCAATGGAATTGTCGGAGTTTATCTTGATGATGCAACAAAGCTTGCGACAATACCTAAGCGCGCATTCAAGAATTGTGATAAGTTGACGTATGTCACGCTTCCGAGTTCCGTTAGGCAGATTCAGGATGAAGCTTTCTATGGGGATGACCCGATGGATGTGACGATTTACGGCAGGGAAGTGTCGATCACCACCGATGCGTTTGAACATCGTCCGTCTGTCAGGATCCGGACGTATGAAGACAGCGCCGCCCTGACATATGCGAAATATTATGAGATGGGTTGGGAAGTTATCGGTGATAAATACAGGGTGCTCTTCCTGGATTGGGACGGACTGCAGTTAGACGAGCAGTTTGTCGATGAAGGCGGCAGCGCGAAAGAACTCGATCCTCAGCCTACCAGGGATGGTTATACGTTTACCGGCTGGAAGGGCGGTAACATGGATAATATCCAGCAGGATACGATTCTGATTGCCCAGTACACGTCAAACAGTGGCAGCGGATCCGGCGGAAGCGGTACAGGCGGCAGCGGTACGGGTGGCTCAGGCAGTGGATCCGGTTCCGGCAGCAGTAGCAGTTCCAAGGATGACGATGACGACGATGATGATGACGATGATGATGACGACGATGATATTCATACCGTAGTGGTTGTCAATGGTATGGGTAGCGGCCGTTACAAGAAGGGACGGACAGTCACCATTACGGCGAATCCGGCACCTGAGGGCAAGCGTTTCTGGATGTGGACTACGGATTCCAAGAATGTGGCTCTGGGCAGTGCGGAGAACAGTACGACAACATTTAAGATGCCGGATAACAGCGTTACGGTGACGGCAAACTATCAGGATGGCAGCTCGGGAAGCAGTGTGACCTACAGTACGACAAAATCACCTTCTGTAGTCAGCGGAAGCAGCGGGGGGTCCGGTTCCGGAACTGTTTCCGGCAGCGGCACAGGCAGCAGCGGATCCGGCGCAGGTGAGGCTACGGGCGGAACTACCCAGACGCCTAAGGAGAAGACAAACGCTGAGATCGTGATCACGAAGCCGGGTATTTCCGACACAGATAAAGCCTCGGCAAAAGTCAACGGTTCTACCGATAATTTCATTGTCCGCATCACAGATGATCCGACAGCAGCGGCACAGGTTGAGACGGCTCTGATCAATGAGTATGGATCGCTTGATAACATTGCTTATTCCGCGATGGACATCTCGCTGTATGATGAGACGGGTACGGTGAAGCTTTCGGATACATCAGGTCTTGCAGTGGATGTCACAATGCCGATTCCGGATGATCTGCGTCAGTATGCGGGGAACAATCAGGCGGCAGGTGTGGTGGATGACCATCTGGACAAGCTTCCGGTGAAGTTTAACGAGATTGATGGGGTGCCATGTATTTCCTTTACGGCGACGCACTTCTCGCCATATACGATCTATGTGGAGACGAATAACCTCACTTCCGCGACGGATGTGTCTCCCAAGACGGGAGATCCGATCCATCCCAAGTGGTTCCTGGCGATCGGTCTGGCAGCATTGTCGGCATTCCTGTTCTTAAAGAAGGACGAAAAAGTAAAGATTGCAGTATAGAGCGGTCAGAGTACCGTTACAAAACTCCCGGCATATGATAAAAAAAAGCCGGGAGTTTTCTTGTGTTTCGAGTCAGAGCGCAGATTGATTGTGACAGGATACCCGGAGGATATACGGGCAGGGGAGTCACAGCAGCGATTTTAGATACCGGAATTGCACAGCATCCGGATTTTGAGGGAAGAATTGATCAGTTTGGAGATTTCCTGCATCGAAGGGAAAAGCCCTATGATGATGCGGGACATGGAACACATGTGGCGGGGATACTGGCAGGCAGCGGAGAGGTGTCCGGCGGAAAATATCGGGGCATTGCACCGGAATGCAGACTGGTGGTCGGAAAGGTGCTGGATCAGAGAGGAGAAGGCTCTGTTGAGGCTATGCTGCGCGGGCTTGCCTGGGTCAGAGAGCACCAACGAGAATGGAGGATCAGGCTGCTGAATATTTCAGTGGGAATCGGGAAGATCAGATGGGACAGAGATACGGAAAAGCTGATTCGTGCTGTGGAGGAGCTGTGGCTGCGGGGAATGGTAGTGGTAGCGGCGGCCGGGAACGCAGGACCGCTTCCCGGGAGTATGTCCGCTCTGGGATTAAGCGGAAAAGTCATTACTGTGGGCTGTCATGAGGGAGGATATTTTGGAAACAGAGGATCTCTGTGTGAAAATTATTCCGGGAGAAGCAGCGCTGAGGCGGCAGTGCATAAACCGGATATTGTTGCGCCGGGAACCGACATCATATCGTGTGATTATCATGCCCGCAGAACAATCCGTGGATGGCAGCACCCTTATGTGCAAAAGAGCGGAACCTCTATGGCGGCTCCGATTGTTTCCGGTGCAGCGGCATTATATTTACAAAAGAACAGGAATGCCAGGCCGGAGGACGTCAAGCGCAGTATACTCCTTTCGGC
>CAMGRE010000227.1 GCA_946061355.1 uncultured bacterium
AGGAGCTGATTGAAAAGTACCGGATGCTCTCCGCCATCCGGGAAAGAATCGAGAAATATGTGGACAAGCATGAGCTGTACGCACTGATCTCCTGTGATCTGGAGCTGCGCAATCAGCAGTGCGTGAAGCAGTGGAAGGAATATTGCATGGAATACAATGCGGATGTGCGTATGAAATTCCCGGAATATGACGAGGTGGAGGGAGATACGGCATTGGAGCGTGCGGAGACCTATTATAAAATGTTGGATATGTACAACCATTTCTCCGTGCGGTTCGGAAAGCATATGGATGAGGAGCGTCTGCGGGAAGCGCGCCTCGCCACAGAGGAGACGATCCTGGAGGAGCTTGGCAAGAGCAAGCGTCATTATATCAGACGCTGCCGTTACTGCGGACGTATCCTGCCTGTTGACAATTTCCGCACAGTATGTGAGCAGTGCTATATGGCGATGTGACTGGTTGGGAGTCGGACAGCGTGAAAATTGCTGCGGAGATCAACCGTAATGAAGCCAGCCGGCAGAAACCCGTTGACATTTTTGCGCACTTAGCCTAAAATCAAGGTAGTTTTTGTGCAAAGAGTGCAGATGATGTGAATTATGCGGATCGTGCCAATGCACATCATAAGGAAAAGGCATGGAAGAGGAATAGTAAGAATCCGGAAGCTTTCAGAGAGAGAGTCGTATGGTGTGAGACTCTTAAGCGGATGGTTCCGAACCCGCCTCGGAGTCTTGTATGAAGAATGCAACGTAGCGCCGGCGTTAACGGCAGGATGAGAGGGTGTCTTAGACATCAACAAGGGTGGTACCGCCGTTTTTACGGTCCCTATTGGGATTGTAAGGGCGGTTTTTTTATGCGCAGGCCCGCGTAAGAAATCAAGCTGCTGTGCAGCACGCGGGCCGCGCGGCGAGTAGGAGGCAAAGACAGCCTCCCACTCGATCATTGCAGAGTAGTTGAAAGGAGAAAAAAATGGCAGACAAGAAATTAGTGGAATCCATTACCTCCATGGAGGAGGATTTTGCGCAGTGGTACACAGATGTGGTGAAAAAAGCGGAGCTGATCGATTACACCAGCGTAAAGGGATGTATGGTCATTAAGCCGGCAGGCTATGCTATCTGGGAGAATATCCAGAAAAATCTCGACGCAATGTTCAAGGAAGTCGGCGTGCAGAACGTATATCTTCCTATGTTTATTCCGGAGAGCCTTCTGCAGAAAGAGAAGGATCATGTGGAAGGATTTGCGCCGGAGGTAGCATGGGTGACGCACGGTGGTCTGGCTCCTCTGCAGGAGAGACTCTGTGTGAGACCCACCTCGGAGACGCTGTTCTGTGATTTTTATAAGAATGATATCCATTCCTACCGCGATCTTCCCAAGGTATATAATCAGTGGTGCTCCGTGGTACGCTGGGAGAAAGAGACGAGACCGTTCCTTCGCTCCAGAGAATTTTTGTGGCAGGAGGGACACACCGCCCACGCTACGGCAGAGGAAGCGGAAGAGCGCACAATCCAGATGTTGAATGTGTATGCGAAATTCTGTGAGGATTATCTGGCGATCCCTGTGATCAAAGGAAGGAAGACGGACAAGGAGAAATTTGCCGGTGCGGAAGCTACTTATACGATCGAGGCCCTGATGCATGACGGCAAGGCATTGCAGTCCGGTACCAGCCACAACTTCGGCGATGGATTTGCCAAGGCATTCGGTATCCAGTATGCGGATAAGGACAATACTTTAAAATATGTACATCAGACGTCATGGGGCATGACAACGAGATTGATCGGTGCAGTGATCATGGTGCACGGAGATGATTCCGGTCTGGTGCTGCCTCCTAAGATCGCGCCGACACAGGTGATGATCATCCCGATCCAGCAGAGGAAAGAGGGCGTGCTGGATAAGGCTTATGAGCTGGCAGACAGTTTGAAGGGCTCTTACAGTGTGAAGGTGGACGATTCCGACAAGACTCCGGGATGGAAGTTCTCCGAGCAGGAGATGAGAGGCATTCCGATCCGCGTGGAGATTGGACCGAAGGATATTGAGGCAGGAAAGTGCATCATCTGCCGTCGTGACACCCGCGAAAAGATCGAGGTAGCACTTTCTGAGCTGAATCAGAAGGTGGGAGAAGTGCTCGATACAATGCAGAAGGAAATGCTGGAGCGTGCAAGATCTCACAGAGATTCCCATACCTATGTGGCAAAGAATATGCAGGAGCTGGAGGCGATCTTTGCAGAGAAGACGGGCTTTGTAAAGGCTATGTGGTGTGGCTGTCAGGAGTGCGAGGATATCATCAAGGAGAAACTGAGCGTTACCAGCCGCTGTATGCCGTTTGAGCAGGAGCAGCTCTCCGATACGTGTGTATGCTGCGGCAAGCCTGCCAAGAAGATGGTTTACTGGGGCAAGGCATATTAAAGAAGTCTTAGGGAAACCGGAAACAGCGCATAAAAAACAGAAAAAGAAGAGGGAACAAGATGAACGTTTTGGTAATCAATTGTGGCAGCTCTTCCCTGAAATATCAGCTCATTGAGAGTGATGCGGAGAAGGTGCTGGCCAAGGGACTGTGTGAGCGGATCGGCATAAGCGGAAGCGCCATCACACATCAGCCTGCGGGCGGTGAGAAGATAAAGACAGAGGTTCCGATGGCAGACCATACGGCTGCCGTGAAATATGTGATCGAGAAACTGACAGACCCGTCAGTCGGAGTGATCAAAAGTCTGTCCGAGATCCATGCGGTAGGGCACAGGATTGTCCACGGTGGCGAGAAGTTCGCCGGATCCGTTGTGATTACGGATGAGGTTATGAAAGAGATCGAGGCGTGCAGCGATCTGGCGCCTCTTCACAATCCGGCGAACCTGATTGGGATCCGTTCCTGTCAGGAGAATATGCCGGGCGTACCGAATGTGGGTGTGTTTGATACGGCATTTCATCAGACGATGCCGAAGAAGGCATATCTGTACGGGTTGCCTTATGAATATTATGAGAAATACAAGATCCGCCGTTACGGTTTCCATGGCAC
>CAMGRE010000228.1 GCA_946061355.1 uncultured bacterium
ATAATAATGATATGAGGTAACTCATTCACACAATTTGCGGCAACAGAACAAAACCACATAATCTGTTGTCTGAAATGAAACAGGAGGAAGAAAAAGTGAAAAAGAAGGTATTATCGTTACTGCTTGCGGGATGTATGATCGCAGGAACACTTGCCGGATGTGGTTCATCCACAGCAGACACAGCAGCACAGTCTACTGACACACCTGCTGCGGCAGCACAGTCAGAGGGAACAGAAGCGGCAGAGCCAGCTGAGCCTGCAGCCGTAGATGAGGCAAATCTCACAGAGACGCAGAAGATCATCAAAGAGGCAGAGGGCATGACACTCGAGGAGCTGGCACAGAAGGCTATCGAGGAGTCCAACGGACAGACATTCTACGGTGTAGGAAACTCCAGCCGTGGTAAGACAGCCCTTCCGTTATTCATTGAATATCTGCAGTCCATCGATCCTTCCTACAATATGGAATTCGAGTGGCAGCAGCCGAAGAACAACAAGATTTTTGAGCAGTTGACAGCAGATTCCCTGAAGGATACAGGTACATTTGCCATGACACTGATCCAGGACGGTAACCAGATTGAGTCCAAGATGGTGCAGACGGGAATCCTCGATACATATATTCCGAAGGAATGGGCAGAGGCAAACGGAACCACACCGGATGCAGTGACAGGTTTCCTTCCTTTGCAGACACTGAATAAGGTATTCATGTATAACAACACAGGCAGCGCACAGTACACGAACTGCTGGGATTTCGTCGGAGAAGGCGTACATGCGCTTTACATGGACATCGATTCTGAGATCGTAGGCAAGAACTTCCTTTATATGCTGACAGAAGACAAATATGCAGCATGGCTGAAGGAAGCATACGAAGCGCTTGACGCTGACAAACAGGCATACTTCCAGCCGACCATCAATGAGATGGAGTCTGAGGCAGCAGATCTCGGACTTGGCGCAGACGGCAAATACGCTCTGGCATGGATCAAACTGTGGGTAGAGAGCTACAATGCACAGACAGACGACGGACCGATCTGTAACACACTTGTTACCGATTCCGCAACAGATCAGGCTGGTCTCCTTGTATACTCTAAGCTTCGTTCCGTAGAGGAGTCTGCAGGTGTATCCGTAAACAACATCAACGTAGCTGCATATCAGGATGGCTATAAGGGCATCGGCGGCTATGGCTATTGCCATTACCTGTTCGTTACCGAGAACAGCCCTCTTCCCTGGACAGCATGTGCATTTATCGCATACATGACATGTACAGAGGACGGCTTCAGCGCATGGGGCAAGGATATGGGCGGTTACTCCGCAAATCCTGAGGTAGCAACAGCAATCGAGACTACATACAATCACAGCAAGGGCGGCTATGACGAGAGCGGCAACCTTGTATTTGATGCAAAGAACGACAGAGGATATGACTGGTGGACCACAGACGGCGAACTGGTATTAGAGGATCCTGAGTACTGCGCATCCGTATCCTTCACAGTAGGAAGCTGGATCGAGCTTTTGACAAAGTACAGCGAAGGTGAGGGCGCAGAATAAAGAAACGGCCCAAAATCAATAAAGGTAACGGCTTCAAAGGTGGTCAAACACCTTTGAAGCATTTTTAAGGAGAATTTTATGGAACAGACAACCAAAAATAAGTCAATGGCTATTTATTTGAATAAACTGAAAACTTATTTTTCCAAGCCGCAGAATGTGATCCTGCTTTTGTTCGGCATCACGGCAACATTTTCCACAGTGGCGCCGATCGTTGCAATCATACAGGATACCTTCAAGATTCATCCCGGCACAATAGACGCCCACCTCACGGGAAAGGCAGCCGGGTACTCGATCGTCAATTACACGGATCTTTTTACCAGTAAACTGGCGAAGACGAATCTTTGGACACCTATGATCAATACAGTGCTTCTGGCAGTGTTTACCTGTCTGATTTCCATTGTATTCGGCGGCTTGTTTGCGTTCTTGATTACAAGAACCAATCTGAAATTTAAAAAATATCTGAGTTCGATCTTTATTTTCCCATACATCATGCCCCAGTGGACACTGGCGGTTGTATGGCAGAACCTTTTCAACAGTAATGCAGTGACGGGAACCTCCAACGGTCTGCTGGCTTCCCTGTTCGGCTTCATGGCTCCCAAGTGGTGGTGTCAGGGACTTCTGCCCTGTGCCCTCGTGCTGGGTCTGCATTACGCACCGTTCGCTTATATCATGATCGGCGGTATCTTCCGCAATATGGATGCCAACCTCGAGGAGGCGGCAACGATCCTCGATACACCCAAGTGGAAGATCATGACGAGAGTGACACTCCCGATGGTGAAGCCGGCGATCCTGTCCACGATCCTTCTGGTATTCGGAAGTGCGATGGGAAGTTACCCTGTGCCTCATTATCTGGGTCTTACGACACTCTCCACAAAGTATGTGTCCATGAACTCCAAGTATACCGGTGAGGCAAGTATCCTCGCGATCATCATGATGATCTTCGGTATCCTGATCCTGGGCATGAATCAGATGAGTCTTAAGAGCAGAAAGAGTTATACGACCGTTACCGGTAAATCCGGTCAGATCTCCAAGATCAATCTGGGCAAAGTCGGAAAATACCTGATCGGTATCGTACTGATTGTGCTCACATTCTTTACCAGTATTTTCCCGATCCTCTCCTTTGCGATCGAGACATTCCTGCCGAATCCGGGAGATTACAGCTTCCTGTACACAGGCAATCTGAGTAATCTGACAACGAAATGGTGGCTTACCAGAGGCAATGACGCAGGTGCACTCTACGGACAGTCGGGAATCCTCTTTAACAAGATGATCTGGAAGGCATTCGGAGGTACGATGCTTGTAGCGATCTGTTGTGCGCTGGTCGCAGGAACCATCGGAACATTAATCGGATATGCGGTATCTAAGAACAGAAGAAGCAAATGGGCAAATTACGTGAACAACATGGCATTCCTGCCTTACCTGATGCCGTCTCTTGCAGTGGGAGCAGCGTTCTT
>CAMGRE010000229.1 GCA_946061355.1 uncultured bacterium
GAAGCGCTTCCTCGCCGCCTCACCCTCCAGTCGGAAGATCTTTTCCACACGTTTTTCTTCGATCCCGTCTCCCTTTTTCTTTCCAAATCCTATTCCTGTGCCCATGACGACGATTTCCATGCCTTCCTCGTCACGTGAGCTGACCACATTATTATTTAGGATTCTCTCAATGACCAATTTTATCCCTTTCTGATTATAAACAAAAAAACCAAATTTCATAAATCAACCATGGTCTGATTAACTTATAAAATTCGGTTTTGCCTGTTTCCAGTAACAATCCGCCCGTATCTGTAACACCCATTTATAGTATATCAGTCCTGCTATCTCCTGTCAATGACACTTTGTATATTTGTTTTCATTCTTATCCGTTTTTACCAGAAATATTTGGCATCTTGCACAAGAACCGCACAATCTGTGCGGTTCCCGTGCAGGTAGCATCTATTCTATCCCTATACAGGATTTACTGTTTTTCCCATGCTGCGTCTCTTCATGGCTGCTACTGCGCCGCCACAACATTCTGCTGCTTTCTCGTAGCGAGCAGGAAAAGAGCCAGGAAAGCAAGCGCGATCACGATTCCCACCGGATATGCGACTGTCGCTCCGATTCCGAACGCACCGAGACATTCGGGCGCCATCAGGAAATAGGTGGCGGACACTGCGCTCATAAAGGTTGCGGGCACAGCAGTAATCCAGAACTGCTTGTGCTCCCGATACAGATACATGCTCGCCGTCCACAGCACGATCATCGCAAGCGTCTGGTTAGTCCAGCTGAAATACCGCCATACGATCGAGTAGTCAAGCTGACTCACCACGGCACCAACGACAAAGAGCGGCACACACAGATACAAACGTTTCCGGTAAGACTTCTGCTCGATCTTAAACCAGTCTGCAAGCACCAGTCTGGCGCTGCGGAACGCTGTATCGCCTGATGTGATGGGGCATGCGATTACGCCTAACATCGCAAGCGCCACACCGATGCCTCCCATCGTTCTGGCACACACATCGTAGATCGCTGCAGACTGTCCGTGGCCGAGCGCCTCCGCCAGACCTGTCTGCAGACCGCCTGTCGCCTGATACAGGGAGCACCCTGCCGCCGCCCAGATCAGCGCTATGATGCCCTCGCCGACCATGGCTCCGTAGAATACCTGTCTACCCTGATGCTCACTCTTCATACAGCGTGCCATCAGCGGACTCTGTGTGGAATGGAAGCCGGATATGGCGCCGCATGCCACGGTAATGAACATAAAGCTCCAGATCGGCGTTGCATTCGGGTGCATATTCCCTGCGTGATTCCAGATCTCGGGAATCGCATTCCCTTTCCCTGTAAGGATTCCGAAGCAGACGCCGACCGCCATGATGATCAGGCAGGCGCCGAAGATCGGATAGATCTTACCAATGACCTTGTCGATCGGAACAAAGGTCGCAACAAAGTAATACAACAGCACGACTGCCGTCCAGAATTTCGGATTTAAGAGGATGGCTGTCTGCGCACCACCGTTCGAGAACAGTTCCACGATCAATCCGGCAGGTCCCACCGCAAACACGGTGCCAACCATCACGAGCAGTACCACACTGAACACACGCATCACATTCTGCATCTTTTTCCCCAGATAAACGCCCGTGATCTCCGAGATTGACGCACCGTCATTCCGGATACTGAGCATACCGGAGAAATAATCATGCACACCCCCGGCAAATATGGTTCCGAAGGTAATCCACAGGAATACCACAGGTCCCCACAGCGCTCCCTGCAATGCTCCGAAAATGGGGCCGAGACCCGCAATATTCAGAAGCTGGATCAGAATCAGTTTCCACTGTGGCAGCACGACATAATCGATCCCGTCCTCCAGCCTTACTGCCGGAGTCTCTCTTTCGTCCGGTCCGAACACACCCTCCACGACTTTTCCGTAGACGAAATAACCGCCTGCCAGAAGCGCCAGGCACAACAAAAAACTAATCATACAAATTTCCCCTCCATTCTCATGAAATGTCAGTCAGCGGACATATCCTGTAGCCCATCTCCTCCCATCTTCCGATCAGTTCATCCAATATCTGTGCATTGGTTGATGAGGTACTATGTAAAAGCACAATAGCTCCGGGATGAATCCGTTTTGTGAGTTTGTCAAATGCCTCCTCCTTCGAAGGCTGTTTATCTTCCAGCCAGTCCACATAAGCAAGGCTCCAGAAAAAGGTTTGATATCCCATCTGTTTTGCATGCTCCAGTGTCGCTGCGTTGTACTTTCCCTGAGGCGGCCTGTAGAATTTCGTCATCTTCTGCCCGGTGATCTTCTCGTAAGCGGTTTCCAAGTCTGTCAGTTCTTTTTCAAATTCCTCCTTTGATTTTGATGTCATATCGGGATGATGATAGGAGTGATTTCCCACGGTATGTCCCTCCTGCACCATCCTCTTTACAAGGTCCGGCTCTGTCTCGAGATAATTGCCCACCACAAAGAACGTGGCGGAAACCCCGTGCTTTTTCAGCGCATCCAGAATCGCCCCCGTATTGCCATTCTCAAAGCCCGCATCAAACGTCAGATACAGGACTTTTTCCTCCGTGTCATCCACATAATACGCGTCATATTTCGCAAGTTCCTCGCTGCTCGTATTTCCTGTCGGCTTCTCTCCCTCTGCGCCAAATCCCAGTCCCCAGTTGCCTGCGGTGTCAGCCACTGCGCTTCCTGCCTGCCCCGGCATGTTTGCAGCGTCGGCCGCTGCCCAGGTCTGTCTGCATTCCGCGAGACCTCTTGCTGTCCCCAGCCCGATCATGTACATCATGACAAACAATAACGTGATTTTTAATAAGGAACGGTATTCTTTTTTCATTACGGGTCCATATTTATTATTTTTATATGTATATGATGAGTGGGACAGATTTATGACTGAAAAACAAAAAAAAGCACTGAAACTCAGCATTCATCAGCGTTTCCAGCACTTTCCGGGTTGG
>CAMGRE010000230.1 GCA_946061355.1 uncultured bacterium
GAAGGGGAGCACGGACAGCACAGGCACAGCCGGCAGTACCGGCAGCAGCACAACTCAGTCCGGGGACGGCGAGGCCACCGTACTTGCCATGCTCAAGGAGGAATATCAGGAAAACAAGGAAGAGTACGATGACGCGGTGAAGGATTATGAGGCGGCGCTGGCGCAGGCCAAAGCCGGAATCGCGCAGGCACAGGATACCCTGCAGCTAAAGCAGCTTGCACTGGAACAGGCACAGATCGATTATGAGAAGAAAAAGGCCGTTGCGGATGCGGATTATGAGAAGGCGGTTCTCGGCGGACAGAAAGCGCAGACGGTCTATCAGACAACGTTAAAGAGGCAGGAGGAGGCGCTTGAGGTACTGTCCGATGCGCTGGAGGATGCCAAAGACAATATGGAGTCCTTTGAGGAGGTCTTTCCTGACGGCTGTGCCTATACGGAAGGTGCGGGAACGATCCTGATGATCCGGGCCATGAAGGGTATGGAACTGGAGAAAGAAGGAATCCTGTTTGCGTACAGCGATGCTTCCGTGATGGATGTAAATGCGTCGGTGGATCAGTCCGTGATCTCGCAGATTGAGGTGGGCGAAGAAGCGGCGATCGTGATGGAGGATTACGATACCTGCACGGGAATCGTGAAATCGATCAATCCGATATCAGAATCCACCAGCAGGTCTTCGGTTACCTATAATGTGGTAGTGGAGATTCAGGGAGATATCTCGGAACTGTCAGCTAATGTGACGGCAAATGTATTCTTTGGCATGGATGCGCAAGCATATGAGGAGAGACGGAATGAAAACAAAGAAAATCGGGAGAAGAGGCAGAATATGGATGGCGGTGATATGCCTGCTCCTCCTGCTGATGGCGGCGGTGTACACGGTATGCCTGAAGCCGGACGAGAATGAGGAAACCTATATCTATAAAGAAACAACGGTAGAATACGGTGATCTGGTGCAGGGAATCATGGAGAGCGGTACGGTCGAACTGCTTACCGGGACGCAGGACTATGATGTCGTCATCGATGAAGATGAGGATGATGAAGACGATGAAGACGATGAGGACACCAGATATCTGAAGGTGGAGGAAGTCTATGTGCTGCAGGGACAGCGCATCCGGGCCGGAGATCCGCTGCTCAAGGTAACCGATCGCAGTGTGAGGTCCGTGCGCAGATATCTGCGCTCCAGTCAGGCGGATGCACAGATCGCGCTGGAGGAACTTCAGAATGAGTATGAGACGAACCAGCTGGTGGCAAAGCACGATTACATATCCAGCGTAACGGAGGCTTCTCTGGCGGAGCTGAAATATGATACGGACAATGCGCAGGTCGCGCTTGAACTGCAGGAGATCGCGGATTCTATTGCAGTGTTGCAGAATGAGATTGAACAGACAGAAAAGGATCTGGCGGACAGCTGGGAGGATTATGCGGATCTGAAAGAGGAATATGAGAAATACCAGAGACGGTATTATGAGTGGGATAAGGATAACCTGTATGAATATGTTCCTCTGCGCACCCAGTATCTGGATGCAAAGCAGAAGTATGAGGACGAAACGGAGAACCGTCAGGACAAACGGGAGGAAATGGCGGATAAGCAGCAGGAGATCTTAGATAAGATAGAGGAATATCAGAGGCTTGCCGGACAGACGGAGCGCAGCCAGATGACGGCGAGACAGGAACTGGAGTCTTCGACGCTTGCGGGCGAGATGGCAGAGGACGTTTATGCCTATTCCCTGAAATCACTCGAGGAAGATATCGCACAGGCACAGAAGGAACTGTCGGATCTGGATGATGTGATGGCGGATTTTGAAGCGTTTGTGGGTGAGGACGGTATCGTTTATGCGGAGAGTGACGGACTTGTGACAAGCGTGTCATATAAAGCGGGAGATATCCTGCGGGAGGATAGTGCTCTGATCACTTATGTAAAAGAGGACGATTACGTCATCACGATCGATGTCGCGCAGGAGGATGTGCCTTATGTCAAGGTAGGCGATCCGGTGACCATAGAGTTTGGCGCTTATCCTGATCAGATCTACAAGGGTGTGATCAGGGAGATCACGACGACACAGGTCAGTGAGAACACAGCAACGGTGAGCTATCCTGTGACAGTGGAGATCAAGGGAGACACAGAAAAATTATATGGTGGAATGACAGGCGATGTCACATTTGTCACAGATGAGGTGGATCAGGTCAATTACGTGTCCAAAAAGGCGATCGTGAAGGATCAGGGCAGGACCTATGTCTATGTGAAGAATGACAAGGACGAGATGATATTGCAGGAGGTGACGACCGGCTTTACCGACGGCGTCAATATTCAGATCATAAGCGGGCTTGACCGGGGCGATACCGTATACATAGCAAGCAGGGTCAGCGCGAACCAGAGTGAGGAAGAGTTGAGGAATGAAAGCAGCCAAACAAAACAGGTCGAAGCGGAACCGCGCAGACCGTAAGAATGGGATCAGGGAGAATAAGAAAAGAGCGTTGTTTGCTGCCGGTGCGGCAGTGCTCCTGCTGGGGGCGTGTGCCGCGGCAGTGTGGATGATGAACAGAGACGACGAGGGCACGGTTGTCTATAAAGAGACAACCGTACAGCACGGAAGTCTGACAGTCGGGATAGAGGACAGCGGTTCTGTGGAGATCGGCACGGTTGAGCAGGATTTTGATCTGGACGTCAGCGGGTATACCGGCGGGAACAGCCGGAACAGCGGCGGAGGATTCATGGGGATGCGTCCGGGGGACAGCCAGAGCAGTACCGGCAGGAAACTCATTGTGGAGGAAGTTTATGTATCTGTCGGACAGCAGATCGCCAAGGGGAATCCGCTCTTTAAACTGACGGATGAGAGTGTGGAGGAGATCAGGGCGGAACTGGAAGCGGATCTGTCGAGCGCACAGCTGACTTACGAACAGCTTATGGTGGATCAGCAAAA
>CAMGRE010000231.1 GCA_946061355.1 uncultured bacterium
CGAGCAGGGAAGGGCAAGACATGTGCCTTTTGCGTGGCGCCGTCTGCCCCGGTATGTGCGGGTGGAAGGGGAACTTTTGTATAATATATTCCGCCGTTTTGCAGGTTGAAAATTTCGTGAAATCCCGTTGTTATTTTTTGTTAACAAAATTTTAAGTTGTACTTTCTGTAATAATATTGTAAAATATCAGATGGGTATGGGTAAATGGGTGTGAGTTATGATAAAGGATAACCAGAAGTACTTTAATAGATTACACTTGCTTATAGATGCCGTTGTGGTAGCGTGCTCATACATGCTGGCGTATTATCTGAAATTTGAGAGTGTGTTTGCCAGCAGAAAGCTGGGTGTAGGCGTACTGGGGATGGAAACCTACTTCTATGCCCTTTATTTTATTGTTCCGGGATATGTGTTGCTGTATTATTTCTTCAATATGTATACACCCAAGCGGGGAACCCGGCGCAAATATGAATTTTACGGAATTATCAAATCCAATACGGTCGGACTCGTCTTGTTCATCGTGGCATTGTATGTGGTGAACCAGCCGAACTTTTCCCGTTCGATGATATTTATCTTTTATGTCATCAACATTGTGCTGACCACGCTGTGCAGACAGGTGATTCGCAATGTGCTGCAGTATTTCCGGGGAAAAGGATACAACCTGAAGTATATTCTGTTGGTGGGGTATTCAAGAGCGGCAGAGGAATACATTAACAGGATCAATGCCAATCCCCAGTGGGGTTATGTTGTCAGGGGAATCCTGGATGACAGAGTGCCACGCGGCACCATGTACAAAGGGGTCAAAGTGTTGGGGCAGATCGATAATCTGATGATCATCCTGCCGGAAAATAAGCTAGATGAAATTGCCATCACCCTCGCGCTTCAGGATTATGGCCGGTTGGAAGAAATTGTTGATTTATGTGAAAAGTCCGGTGTGCATACTAAATTTATACCGGATTATAACAGTATGATCCCGAGCAAGCCTTACACAGAAGATCTGATGGGACTTCCGGTGATCAATATCCGTTATGTGCCGCTCACCAATACGCTCAATCTGGTGAGTAAGCGGATCGTCGATATTGTCGGATCCGCAGTGGGACTTGTCGTTGTGTCACCGATCATGCTGGCATGTGCCATTGCTGTGAAATTGTCTAGCCCCGGGCCGATCATATTCAAGCAGGAGCGGGTGGGACTTCACAACAGAACATTCCAGATGTACAAGTTCCGCACGATGGAGCAGCAGCAGGAGTCCGCAGAGAAAAAGGCATGGACGGTAAAGGACGATCCGCGTGTGACAAAAGTCGGAAAGTTTCTGCGCAGGACCAGTCTGGATGAGTTCCCGCAGCTCTACAATATCTTAAGAGGGGACATGAGTCTGGTCGGACCGCGGCCTGAGAGACCGCTCTTTGTGGAGAAGTTCAAGGAGGAGATCCCACGCTATATGATCAAGCATCAGGTGCGTCCCGGACTTACCGGCTGGGCACAGATCAATGGCTATCGCGGAGACACCTCGATCCGCAAACGGATTGATTACGATATTTATTATATTGAAAACTGGACGATGGGATTTGACATTAAAATCCTGTTTTTGACGATATTTAAAGGATTTATCAATAAGAATGCATATTGATGCATGTAAATGACAAGGGAGAATGGCAGGAAATGGCGAAGGAAGTAAGGAATTCAAAAGGCGTGAAGAGCAGCAAAGAGACCGCACACGTGAAGTCGGCAAAGAAGTCTTCCGGCAGCAGACATCAGGAAGCCAAGAGCCAAAAGATGTCGGACAAAAAGCGAGCTGCGAAACGCCGCAACAGGATCATTTTATTTGCCTTTGAGATCGTGGTTCTTGTTGTGATGCTGTTTGTGCTGAAGGGCATTATGACGGGTACCAAGGTGGACAAGATCAAGATTGACGAGGACAAGATCGTCATGAATGAAAATGTGCAGGAAAATGAGAGCATGAAAGGATACCGCAACATTGCCTTGTTTGGTGTTGACTCCAGAGAGGGGTCTCTGGGTAAGGGGACGCGGAGTGATACGATCATCATTGCTTCCATCAATGAAGATACCAAAGAGGTTAAACTGGTGTCCGTCTTCCGTGATACGTATCTGAATCTCGGTAATGACAGTTATAACAAGTGTAATGCGGCTTATGCCAAGGGTGGTCCCGAACAGGCGATCATCATGCTGAACATGAATCTCGATATGAATATCACCGATTATGTGACAGTGGGCTTTGAGGGATTGATCGAAGTGATTGATGCACTGGGTGGTGTCGACATTGATGTGACTGAGGCGGAGATCAGCCACCTGAACAATTATCAGATCAGTATGGTTGGAAAGACAACAGACGGCAAGAACTTTACCGCTAAGGAAGGTGTGGATTACACCCCTGTTACGCATGCGGGAATGCAGACCCTGAACGGTCTGCAGGCAACGGCTTACTGTCGTATCCGCTATATCGGCAATGACTTCCAACGTGCACAGCGTCAGCGTACTGTGATCGCCGCAGTTATGGAGAAGGCAAAGAAGGCAGATATCGCCAAGCTGAATAAGGTTGCAAACGGTGTGATGGGCAATGTGGCTACATCGCTTGATCTGGATGAGATTCTGGAACGGATACCGGAACTGAAGGATTATTCCATTGTGGCAAACGATGGTTTCCCGTTTGAGAAATATCGGACGACAGGCACTGTGGGAAGTAAGGGAAGCTGTGTTATTCCTCAGGATCTTCAGACGAATGTGATTGAGCTTCACAAGTTCCTGTTTGACGAAGATGATTATCAGGTTTCTCCCGAGGTGAAGGAATACAGTGCAAAGGTGTCAAGTGATACCGGCAAATACGCCAACACAAGTGCAGAGGAATATGAATGACAAGAACGGAAGGGACCGCTTACCGGTCCCTTTTT
>CAMGRE010000232.1 GCA_946061355.1 uncultured bacterium
ATCAGCGGCATGTCTCTGCGGTAAATGAGTCGATCAGTTCCCTGGCGGCTGTCAGCGAGGAGATCAGCAGTTCCATGACCGTTCTGGAGACACAGACAACCAATATTGAGAACCGTTGTGATCAACTGAAGGAAAGTTCTGCGATGATGCGTGATACCAGCAAAGAATTAATGGATATCATGAAGCCTCTGGAGGGAATTGAGCACATTCTGGATGAGACGGCAAAGGAAATGGGAGATATGACGGATGACGCCTTTTTCCGACTGGAGCAATCAGAGTTCGTCAAATATCTGGATGCGGCAATTTCAGCACATATGAACTGGCTTGCTAATCTAAAGGCGATGGTAGACAGACGCACGGTGCTTCCGCTGCAGATCGATGCAGCAAAGTGCGGATTCGGACATTTCTATAATGCCCTGACGCCGAAGACGCCGGAGGTACGCCCGATCTGGGATGCCATGGATGCCAAGCACAAGAGATTCCACAAATACGGCGCGGATATTATCAAAGAACTTCTTGCAGACAATTTTGGAAAGGCGGATCAGCTTTATCAGGAAGCGGAAAATTATTCAAAGGAGCTTATTGCAGATCTGGGCAAGATGAAGGAGATCATGGAGAGTTGATGCGCATGTGCGACATGTACACGCGCTGTGAGACGAAATACAGCGCTGTAAGTGAGGTTGGAAAAGGGGAAGGCTGCATCATCAGTCTTCCCCTTATTTGAGCCTTATACGGGCTTGTAAGGCTATGTTTAATGAACCGGTTCTTCTGACCTGCGTTTCTTAATACCATCCAGAATAACCTGCTTTTTCTCAACAACCTTACCCTTATCCATGGCGGGAACACCTGCCAGTTTATACGGGATTCCTAACTCTTCATATTTTTTCTCACCCATGGTGTGATAGGGCAGGACGTCAAGCGCTTTCAGATTGGCAAACTGTCCGATGAAATATCCCAGTTTAAACAGATATTTGTCATCATCAGTGATGCCCGGTACCACAACGTGACGAATCCACATATCGATGCCTTTTTCGTCCAGATATTCGGCAAAAGCAAGAATGCCGTCATTCGGCTGGCCGGTCAGTTCCTTGTGCTTCTCGGGATCAATGTGTTTGATGTCCAGCATGACGAGATCCGTGAGTGTCATAAGATGATCCAGCTTCTTGATCCATTCGGTATTTCCGGGTTTGAATGCGATTCCCGAGCTGTCGATACAGGTGTGTACACCGTCTTTTTTGGCAAGTGTAAACAGATCGATCAGAAAATCAACCTGCATAAGCGGTTCACCTCCGGTAACAGTGATGCCGCCATTCTCATAAAACGGCTTGTTGCGTTTGTACTGTTCATAAATGTATTCCGGTTCCATCATTGTACCGCCGCTCATCGGCCATGTATCCGGATTGTGACAATAAGCACATCTCATAGGACAGCCTTGGACAAATACCACAAACCGGGTACCGGGACCGTCTACTGTGCCAAAGGATTCCAGAGAATGAATTCTTCCGTTCATATATTCCAACTGCCTTTCTGTTAAATAATAATAATTCCTATCACAAGTATACTATCCATGCAGATAAAAAGCCAGTGCTTTATTAAAAAAGAGCCGGTGGAAAAATCCACCGGCTCCTGTTTGCAATCAAGCAATCTGCATCATTGATACGGATTAGATGCTCTCATGGAATGTACGGCTGATAACATCTGCCTGCTGCTCGGGAGTCAGCTTGATGAAGTTAACAGCATATCCGGAAACACGGATTGTAAGCTGAGGATAGTTCTCAGGATGCTTCTGAGCATCTAACAGTGTGTCTCTGTTTAATACGTTAACATTCAGATGATGACCACCCTTTGTTGCATAACCATCTAATAAAGATACCAGGTTGTTAACCTGAGCTGCACTTGCTGCTGCCATAGTAAAATTCCTCCTTAAAGATTTCTACTGATAATCGTCAAGACCCTCATGCAGGGTAGGTACACTGCATGCCAAAGGAGTTCTAGAGCAATCCGTGCATCCCATGGTCTGGACCGTCGTAGCTTTCTCACTTGAGAGATCGGTGTCGACATTTACATGTCCCACACCCATTGCCATGCCGGAATCCAACATTTTTACAAGATCCTCAATCTGCTGCTTGTTGTCCATTGTTATTACCTCCCTGCAAAAGTCTGTTGTTATTATTTGTTAAGATCAATCTCGATGTCGCCAGCGAATACCTGATCCTCTTTACCAAGTGCTCCGGGGATGATTGTGAAGGTATTGGAGATACCATCCTGTGCATCCTTGAACGGAAGCTTGGATACAGAAGACAGAGAGGCAACTGCACCATGAGTATCACGACCATGCATCGGGTTAGCACCGGGAGCAAAAGGCTGACCTTTCTTACGTCCGTCAGGTGTGTTACCTGTAGCCTTACCATATGTTACGTTAGAGGTAATGGTCAGGATAGAGGTTGTAGGAACACCGTTTCTGTAGGTGTGATGTCTTCTGATCGCTGTCATGAACTTGTGAACGATATCCTGTGCGATGGAGTCAACACGGTCATCATCGTTACCATATTTCGGGAAGTCACCTGTTGTCTTGAAGTCAACAATGATGCCATCCTCGTCACGGATCGGCTCAACCTTAGCATACTTGATAGCGGAAAGGGAGTCAGCAACGATGGAAAGACCAGCAACACCTGTTGCGAAGTAACGCTTAACATCTCTGTCATGAAGAGCCATCTCTGCTCTCTCATAGCAGTATTTGTCATGCATATAGTGGATGATGT
>CAMGRE010000233.1 GCA_946061355.1 uncultured bacterium
GCAGAGGAAACCCCTGTAGCCGCAAAGGATGATATGGCAAGTGAACTGGAGTCCATGTTAGAGCAGATTGAGGAGGCTCCGGTACGCAAAGCTCCCGAGAAGCCGGCAGCGCCGTCTTATAGCGGAAGAACTATGAGCGATGAAGTTGCCGTGATCACCGCAGGCATGAAGATCACAGGTGATCTGGTTTCCGACGGATCCATGGATGTCATTGGTGGGATTCAGGGAAATATTGATATCATGGGAAAACTCAATGTGACAGGTGAGATCACGGGTAATTCCAAAGCAGCGGAATTCTATGCGGAGAATGCCAAGATCACAGGCGAGGTGCGTAGTGAGGGCAGTGTCAAGATCGGCCAGAGTTCGGTTATCATCGGAAATGTTTTCGCAAACAGCGCCGTGATCGCAGGAGCGGTTAAAGGTGATATCGATGTGCACGGTCCGGTCATTCTGGATACGACTGCAATCGTTATGGGAAACATCAAATCAAAATCTGTTCAGATTAACAATGGTGCCGTGATTGAGGGCTTATGTTCACAGTGCGATGCAGATGTGAATCCCACATCCTTCTTTGAGGAATTTAAGAAAACCAGAAAATAAATAAGGGGCAGAAAAATGCGCAGAATCTTATTGAAACTCAGCGGTGAGGCGCTGGCAGGTGAAAAGAAAACAGGGTTTGACGAGCCTACGGTGCGTGGGGTGGCATTGCAGGTAAAGAAGCTTGTGGATGACGGTATTCAGGTAGGGATCGTGATCGGAGGCGGCAATTTCTGGAGAGGACGTTCCAGCGAGAATATCGACAGGACCAAGGCGGATCAGATTGGCATGCTGGCCACGATCATGAATTGCATCTATGTGTCGGAAATCTTCCGTTCGGTGGGGATGATGACCAATATTCTCACTCCGTTTGAGTGTGGATCGTTTACCAAACTGTTTTCCAAGGATCGTGCCAATAAGTATTTCGAAAAAGGCATGGTAGTGTTCTTTGCGGGCGGTACGGGACATCCGTATTTCTCGACGGATACGGGCGTAGTGTTGCGTGCCATCGAGGTGGAGGCGGAGGTCATCCTGCTTGCAAAAGCGGTCGATGGTGTGTATGATGATGATCCGCGCACGAATCCGAATGCAAGGAAGTATGATGAGGTAAGTATTGATGAGGTGATCGCCAAGAATCTTCAGGTAGTCGATATGACGGCTTCCATTCTGGCAAGGGATAACAGGATGCCGATGTGGGTGTTCGGACTGGGTGAGGAGAACAGCATTGTCGATGCAGTGCAGGGGCGGTTTCACGGCACAAAAGTGACGGTATAGTGCAGGCATAACTTATATGAAAAATCAGGAGGGTTAGAATATGGATGAGAGAGTAAAACAATATGAGGCAAAAATGCAGAAAGCTTATGACTTCCTGCTGTCTGATTACGCAGGGATCAGGGCAGGACGTGCCAATCCTCATGTACTTGACAAGATAAAGGTTGATTATTACGGAACACCTACACCGATCCAGCAGGTGGGCAATATTTCCGTGCCGGAGGCACGTATGATTCAGATTGCTCCTTGGGAGAAGAATCTGATCAAAGAGATTGAGAAAGCAATTCTCGCTTCGGATGTGGGAATCACCCCTTCCAATGACGGTTCCGTGATCCGTCTCGTGTTCCCGGAGCTTACGGAGGAGCGCAGAAAGGATCTCGTCAAAGAGGTCAAGAAGAAGGGTGAGGACAGCAAAGTGGCTGTCCGCAATATCCGCAGAGATGGAAATGACGCTTTCAAGAAGCTGGCAAAGACGGAGATCTCCGAGGATGAGATCAAACAGCTTGAGGATGAGCTTCAGAAAGTGACGGATAAGTTTATCAAGGAGATTGATAAGGCAGTGGAGGAGAAATCAAAGGATATCCTCACAGTGTAGGGATTACAGAATGCCTGCCCCGGCAGCCATTCTGCATACTGAGACATACAGAGGGGCAGGCGCACAGGCGTCTTCCCCTCTTTGACAGTGGAAGGAACTAATATGAATGTACCGAATCATGTAGCGATTATTTTGGATGGCAACGGAAGATGGGCCAAGAGCAAAGGTATGCCCCGCAACTACGGACATGCCCAGGGCGCAAAGCGCGTGGAGGATATCTGCGAGAAAGCATATAAGATGGGAATTCAGTATCTTACGGTGTATGCGTTCTCCACGGAGAACTGGAGCAGGCCGCAGGAAGAAGTGGAGGCTCTGATGAAGCTGCTGCGCAATTATATGAAGACCTGTCTGAAGACGGCAGAGAAGAACAGAATGTGCGTCAGGGTGCTGGGCGATAAGACCAGACTGGATGCGGACATCCGTGAAAGAATAGCAGAGCTTGAGGAAGCGACCAAAAACAATGACGGACTGCATTTCCAGATCGCCATCAATTACGGAGGGCGGGATGAGATACGGCGTGCCATGCGCAAGATCGGTGAGAAGATACAGGAGGGAACGCTCTCTCCGGAGGAGCTTACGGAGCAGACGGTCGCAGACCATCTCGATACGTACGGACTGCCGGATCCCGATCTGATGATCCGTACCTGTAATGAGCTTCGGATCTCGAATTTCCTGCTGTGGCAGCTTGCCTATACGGAACTGTACATTACGCCGGTTCCGTGGCCGGACTTTGATGAGCAGGAATTGGTCAAAGCCGTGG
>CAMGRE010000234.1 GCA_946061355.1 uncultured bacterium
GGTCAGCAAGCTCTCCCTGGGTCCGGCCTTTTTGAACCCGGAGCTCATTTAGTTTGCCACCGATATTCATAAGATACTCCTAAACACAAAGTTTACTAAAACTAAACAAAAAACACTGATATTTATTATACAAGAATTCATAGTAATGTCAATCCCGCAGGAAAAAAATATTAACAAATTTTACAGACTGTGATAAACTCTTACTAGTGGAAAAGTGTAATGACCGTAACGGAGGGATGTGCGTGATGGATAAGTATGTTGCATATGTATCTACCTATACGATGGGGGATGATCACGGTATTAAGATATATGATGTGGATATGGAGAACGGCAGGCTGATTGAGAAGAATCAGGTGAAGATCACGAATTCTTCTTATGTAACGATTTCCCATAATCAGCAGTTCTTATATTCTATCACCGATATGGGTGTGGAAGCGTACCGTATTGATCAGCAGACAGGGGATCTCACGGTGATCAACCATGCTTCGATCAACGGTATGAGAGGATGCTATCTGTCTACGGATTACGAAGATAAGTATCTGCTTGTGGCAGGGTATCATGATGGAAAACTGACGGTGCTGCGGCTGAAAGAGGACGGAAGTATCGGCGAGATCACGGATGAAGTATATCACAAAGGACTTGGCAGCATAGCGGAGCGCAATTTCAGGCCGCATATCAGTTGCGTGAAGATGACGAGGGACAACAAATATCTGCTTGCGGCGGATCTCGGTATGGATCATGTGAATGTGTACCGGTTTGACCACAAGACGGGCAAGGTAAAGCTGGTGGATGTGATCCGCAGCGACATCGAGTCCGCACCGAGGCATGTGAAGATCACAAAGGACGGAAAGTTTGTCTATATCGTACACGAATTAAAGAATTATATTGCAGTATATACGTATAAAGAAGTGAAGGGGAATCCGGAATTTGAGAAGATCCAGACGATCAGCACGCTGAATGATTATCATGCCGGAGGATCCGCCGCATGTACGCTTAATTTCTCATCCGATGAGAATTATATCATCAGCTCGAATGCAGGAGATAACAGCGTGGTGGTCTATAAGATCGATCACAGAACGGGTATGCTCGACAAGCGGTTTTGCCTGCCGATCAGCGGCGATTATCCCAAGGATGCCAATTTCTTCCCGGATATGAAGCATATCGTGTCTCTGAATCATGAGTCCAACACGATGACGTTCTTTACCGCGGATATGGACAAGGGAACGTTGGTCATGAAGGGAAAGGAGATTCCGGTCGACAAGCCGAACTGCATTATTTTCCATAAGCTGCAGGCATAAGACGCCGTGGCCGAAATCGAATAAAGAAAATAAACTCCGGAACTGCCATTTATCTGCGGCAGTTCCGGAGTTTTTATCGTTGGTAAAAGTCGGTCAGGCGGTCCATGCGGCTATGCATATTCTCGAACAGCAGATCGACCAGCGTCACAGCAACCATGGATTCCATCACGACCACTGCACGCGGAACGATGATAGGGTCGTGCCGGCCTTTGATCTGTACCGAGATGTTCTCATGATCGCGGTTGATCGTGTCCTGCTGCCGGAAGATGGACGGCGTCGGCTTGACATGTGCGCGGATCAGGATATCGGAGCCGTCACTGATACCGCCGAGTATGCCACCGGCATGATTCGTCTTTTTGCAGACCTTGTCTTCCTCCATATAAAAAGCGTCATTAAAGGTACTTCCTGTTGCGGTTCCGGCGTGAAGACCGTCACCGATGCTCACGGCCTTGACGGCGCCGATCGACATGACTGCCTTGCTCAGGCAGGCTTCGAGTTTGTCAAATACAGGCTCTCCGATTCCTGCGGTCATGCCGCTCACGATACATTCCATCACACCGCCGGAGGAGTCAAGATTTTCGCGTGTTTTCATCAGATACTCCTCAGCCTTTGCGGAAGCTTCCCTGTCAGGCATGCAGGTGGGTGTATTCCGTATTTCTTCCCTGTCAAATTTTGTCATATCAGCCTCGATGGGACCGATGCTTCTGGTATAGGCAGTGACAGTGATACAGAGTTCATTTAATATCTTGCAGGCGATCGCGCCTGCCGCAACCCTGCCGATCGTTTCCCGTCCCGAGGAGCGCCCACCGCCACGATAATCACGGAACCCATATTTTGCGTCAAAGGTGTAATCCGCATGACCGGGACGATAATACGATGCGATCTCACTGTAGTCAGCGGAGCGCTGGGAGGTGTTTTCCACCATCATTGAGATCGGTGTGCCTGTGGTCTTTCCCTCAAAAACTCCGGAGAGGATGCGCACCTTGTCATCCTCCTTCCTGGGAGTGGAGAGGACGTTCTGCCCAGGCTTTCTGCGGTCCAGATAGATCTGGATATCTTCTTCGCACAGAGGAAGTCCTGCGGGACATCCGTCTACGACGGCACCGAGTGCAGGACCATGGGATTCCCCCCAGGTGGTAACGGTAAAATGCTTGCCAAATGTTGAACCGGCCATAATGTTGCTCCTTTGTTGTTTTTCTTAGGGTAGTTCTATTGAAAATTATAATGGAAGTATGAT
>CAMGRE010000235.1 GCA_946061355.1 uncultured bacterium
GAAGAGCAGAAAAAGCAGATCGACCTGTATGCGATGCGCCGTCTGGCAGAGGAGCAGAAAGCGACAGGCAGAAGCTTTTATGAAAATTTAAAAAAGCCCGGTATCTCCATCATCGGGGAGTTTAAAAAAGCATCGCCCAGCCTCGGAACAATTACAAGTAAGGTATCACTGGAAACGCGCATTGCGGATTACAGCGCATCGGTGGATGCCATCTCCTGTCTGACGGAGGAGGATCACTTTCACGGACATGTGAATGACTTTAAGGAGATCCGAAGGCAGACAGGGCTTCCGATGATCCGCAAGGACTTTATGATCGACGAGTACCAGTTTTATGAGGCAAAGGCGATCGGGGCGGACGCGATCCTGCTGATCGCGGCAATTCTCGACGATGCACAGATGAGAGATTTTTATGCACTTGCATATGAACTCGGCATGGATGCATTGGTGGAAACGCATGATGAGGCGGAGGTTGAGCGGGCATTAAAGCTGGACGCAAAGATCATCGGTGTCAACAACCGGAACCTGAAGGATTTTACGATCTCGCTGGACAATACCGTGAGGCTTCGTCCGATGGTGCCGAAGGAGAAATGCTTTGTGGCAGAGAGCGGGATCATCACAGATGACGATATCCGGTTATTAAAGGAGCAGCGGGTGGATGCATTTTTGATCGGTCGCGCTCTGATGGAAGCGAAAGATCCGCGAGCATTGGCGGATCACTGGAAATCCCTGTAGTGTTTCGGAACATAGGTGCGCGGAGGTACACAATGGAGCAGAAACAACAGAAACCAAAAGCTATGCCTGAGGTCAAGATCTGTGGTATCACGACCATGAAGGAAGCGGACTGGCTGAACGCCGCGGGCGCGGATTACGCGGGCTTCGTTTTTTATGAAAAGAGCAGACGCAATATCAGTATAATGGATGCCGTGATGATCAAAAAAAGCCTTTATCCGTCAGTGAAGGCGGTGGCTGTCACGGTCAGTCCTACGGTGGAACAGCTTCGGGCGATTGAGATCGCCGGATTTGATATTTTGCAGGTGCACAAAGACCTGTCTCTGGAGGTGCTGCGGGAATGTAAGCTGCCGATCTGGCGGGCATTTAATATCGGTGCCTTTGCAGATGTGAAGAAGCCGGAAACGGCTGGAAGCGGCGAAGAGGAACTGACGCAGACTGACATGTCTGAGAAAGAACAAAAAGAGCGCGAGCGGCTGGAAGATGAACGGATCGAAGCTTATGTACTGGACGGCATCGCGTTTGGGAGCGGTAAGACGTTCGACTGGAGCAGTGGAAGTGTTGCACAGATCAAGGCATTATTCGGAAATAAGAAACTGGTACTTGCCGGAGGCCTAAAGCCTTCAAATGTGGCAAAAGGAATTGAAATCTTTGAACCGGATATCGTGGATGTCAGCTCTGGAGTGGAGAAAGAGTCTGGGAGCGGCAAGGACGAAGAAAAAATACAACAATTCATAAGTGAGGTAAGAAAAAATGGGTAATGAAAAGGCTTATTACGGACAGTTCGGCGGACAATATGTGTCAGAATCGCTGATGAACACGTTGGCGGAGGTGGACGCGGCATTTGAGGAGGCGATCCATGATCCGGAATTTATCAAACAGTATCATTATTATTTAAAGCAGTATGTGGGACGCGAGACACCACTTTATTTTGCAGAGCGGTTGTCGGAAAAATACGGAACAAAGATCTATTTGAAGCGTGAGGATTTAAATCATACCGGTGCGCACAAGATCAATAATGTGATCGGTCAGATCTTACTGGCAAAGCGCATGGGAAAGACGAAGGTCATCGCGGAGACCGGGGCCGGACAGCATGGCGTCGCAACGGCAACCGGAGCAGCATTATTTAACATGGAATGTACGGTATATATGGGTGCGGAGGATATCGAGCGCCAGAAGCTGAACGTCATGCGCATGGAGATGCTCGGCGCGACCGTTGTTCCGGTACACTCCGGCAGCAACACGCTAAAGGATGCGACCAACGAGGCCATCCGTACCTGGGCAAAAACGGCGGAGGATACCTTCTATATCATTGGTTCCGCAGTCGGACCGTATCCGTATCCGAAGATGGTCAAGGAGTTCCAGAGCTGCATCAGCCGTGAGGCAAAGCGGCAGTTTGCAGAGGAGGTTGGCGGGCTACCGGATGTAGTCATGGCATGTGTGGGCGGAGGCTCCAACTCCATCGGCATGTTTGCAGATTTTATTGAGGAGAAGAACGTCAGACTGATCGGCGTGGAGGCTGCCGGACTCGGTATCGAGACCGGAAAGCACGCCAGCGCCATGGCACTTGGAAAGCCCGGTGTGTTGCACGGCATGAAATCTTATCTGCTTCAGGATGAGGACGGAAATGTGGAACTTGCACATTCTATTTCAGCAGGACTCGATTATCCCGGTGTCGGACCGGAGCATGCATATTTAAAGGACAGCGGAAGAGCCGAGTATGTATCCATCACAGACGTGGAGGCGATGGACGCACTGATGGAACTGTGCAAGCTGG